>CAVYIL010000213.1:0-12270 GCA_963768325.1 uncultured Flavobacteriaceae bacterium
GCGCGGCGTCATCATCAATACCGCGTCGGTCGCCGCCTACGACGGCCAGATCGGGCAGGCGGCCTATTCGGCCTCCAAGGGCGGCATCGTCGGCATGACGCTGCCGATCGCGAGGGATCTTTCGCGCAATGGAATACGCGTTTGCACCATCGCGCCGGGCATTTTCGAGACGCCAATGCTGCTCGGCATGCCCAAGGACGTCCAGGACGCCCTCGGCAAGATGGTGCCGTTCCCGCCGCGCCTCGGAAAACCGGTGGAGTACGCGCAGCTCGCGCGCGCCATCATCGAGAACGAGATGCTGAACGGCGAGACCATCCGCCTGGACGGCGCCATTCGCATGGCGCCGAAGTGACTCAGCGCGCCGAAGGCGGCAGCGGCTGCTCGCGGAACTCGGTGCGGTAGCGCTGCGCGCGCTCCACGTAGCCGTCGGCGATCCGCAGCAGGTTCGCGCGCTCTTCGGGCTTCAGCTCGCGCACGATCTTGCCCGGCGAGCCGAGCACCAGCACGCCGTCGGGAATTTCCTTGCCTTCCGCGATGAGCGTATTGGCGCCGATCAGCGCGCCGCGGCCGACCCGGGCGCCGTTCATGACCACGCTGTTGATGCCGATGAGGCTGCCCTCGCCGATGGTGCAGCCGTGCAGCATCACCTTGTGGCCGATGGTGACGCGCTTGCCGAGCGTGAGTGGGAACCCGGGATCGACATGCAGCACCGAGCCGTCCTGGATGTTACACCTCTAATACCAACAAGTTCTCTCAGGTTTAAATCTCTAAGTAAAGGGATTCTGGAAAATATTCTACCATTAAAATTATGTTCTAGCTGTAGAGATGCATATGTATCCGTAACAAATTCATAAAAATTTAATAAAGAAAAAGTATTTCTAATAGACAAATAAGTTTGATTTCCGGGAACGATACTAAGCAAACCAAGTGGTACCTTGCCATAAGTTTTACCTAATTCTAAAGAACTTTTTAAAATTCCGAAACCACCTATATTCCAAGGTTGGTGATAATAAAATTGGATTTTTTGATAATCAAAATCACTATTAAGTATGCCTTTTATACCAGCGCCATAGTTAAGAAACAATTGTGGGTACTCATTTTTATTAATAATAATTCGATCCACGCCATAACCAGTAGTCTTTCTCCCAGGCATATATGTAAGCATTGTAGCGATTTCGGTTTGATTTATTTCAGTTCTTTTGTCTCCAGTATTAGGATCATAAAAATCCAGACTAAAAAGAGAGCTATCAGCTGGTCTTAATTTTCTAAAAGTACCCGTAACCCCAATAGTAAAGTTCTTTTTAGGTTCAATTTGTAACGAAACAGCAGATAATTTAATAGAAGTTAACTTCTTATTATCCCCAGTAGAGATTATCGAAGATGAAGCGAGACTTCTTCCTTCGACATCATTAGTATTTGTTAAACTAGCACCTAGTTGTTCTACATCATTTCTATATCCACCCGAAACTGTAAGCCTAGACCTTCTATCGATTAAATATTTGCCAGAAATACCATATTTAAACTTTTTGTCTTTAAATCCATACGCCCCGTACCCTTCCATACGCCACCTGTCATTAGCAGTAAAATATGTTTTTCCACCAGCTCTAAGGCGCATGCCCTCTATGCTGTTATATCCAATTGTAGAAAATAAAGGACCAAATTTAAAGTGATTAAGCTGTATATAACCAGTAGCAAGAATAGTACCTATATTATATAAACGTTTAAAGGCTTTAACAGTTCTTAAAGTATCTAATAATTTGTATACGTTTTTTTCATCCTTATTAAGATTTTCCATTCTAGAACTCTCCCAAAACGATTCGTCTCGGTTATAAATGGCATAATTATAAGGATCAGATTGTGTACTATAGAATTCTTTACTCTTTTCTATATCAAATTTATAATTATCATAGAGCGTAGTTCTTTTTCCGTAGACACCACGCGATTTTTCCTTTTTACTAAAGGCAAAATCAGATTGAAAATAATCTTTTGTAATAAGAAATGTAGAATCATTCAGTACATCAAACTTTTGTTCGATATAGAGATCCTTTACCCAGTTGATATTTGCACTTTTAGAAACTTCTAGATTTATTTCTTTTATAGCCCAAGTAGTGTCATTAACCCAGAAATCACCTTTAAAAGTAAGTTCGTTTTTACGGCGAGGATAATATATAATATTATAACACCATTTTTTTCCAATATAGGCACTATCAGACAGAACGTAGTTGTATACATTTATTCCAGTTCTAGATAAAGGACTAGTAAAACTTTTGCTAAAGAATTTCAAATAATTATCGTAGATATTATAATCCGAATATAAATCTTTTACAAATTCAATTAAAGTTTGGTCATCACTGAAACCAGCATTTTTATTGCCTTTAAGAATTTCTTTATGTTCATTAAGGGTGTTGTCGCCATAAACTTTTGATATAGCCTCATTTAAGAAAATGGGGAGGTATGTTTTTCCAGTTATCTTAGAAGTATCCACATCTTTAAAGATAAACTCCATTCCCTTAAAGATTCTATTGTTAATTAAGCTACTATCTATAGTGTTAAGATCAAACTCTAGTTTCTCATACTTATCATAACTATACTGTTTAAACTTTTTCACACCATTTTCCCGTCTATTTTCCCATATTTTTCTCAATATGTCAATAGCAGGATTATTTTTTTTAGAAGTTTTTCCCTTATATATAACAACCTCATCTAGTAAGGAAGCTTCTTCTTCTAGAATAGCCTCTAAGTTATAATTAGCACGATTAGGAAGATCTATTCGTTTCGTTATAAAACCAAGGAATGAAACCTTAATACTTTTATAAGTTTTGTCTGATTCTAAGTAAAACTTTCCATTCTCATCACTAGTAGTACCCGTTGTAGAATTAACAAAAACCACATTAGCATAAGGTATTGGTTGTTTGAATTCATCAAACACGTGACCACTAACTTTAGTTTGTGCACAAACAAAAGTGCTACAGTATGCAAAAAATAATACACTAAAAATCCAATATTTCATCTATGACTATTAAAATGAATTAAAAAAGCTGAACGCTACAAATTTTGAGCCAATAATATTTTTGTTATTGAAAATAACAATAAAATAATTAATTAGCTAATAAACAAAGCGTATAATAAAGGAGTATATTTTATTTATACATTAGTTTTATGACAGCTTTAACAACATCTTTACTGCTAGGTAGCCATTCTTCTAATAACACAGGTGAATACGGTGTTGGAGTATCCGCTGTATTTATTTTTATTATAGGTGCGTCTAGGTAGTCAAATATGTTTGATTGTACCTGATAAGTAATTTCTGACGAAACATTACCATATGGCCAAGCTTCCTCAAGGATAACTAATCTATTGGTTTTTTTTACAGAAGTATAAATAGTGTTTAGGTCAAGAGGGCGTACAGTTCTTAGGTCAATAATTTCACAAGAAATATTATCTTTAGCCAATTGATCAGCAGCCTTGTAGGCTTCTTTAATGATTTTTCCAAAGGAAACAATAGTTACATCACTACCTTCTCTTTTTACCTCAGCAACTCCAAGCGGAATTATATACTCTCCATCGGGAACCTCTCCCTTATCGCCATACATTTGTTCACTTTCCATAAAAATAACAGGATCATTATCTCTAATAGCAGATTTTAATAATCCCTTAGCATCTTTTGGGTTAGATGGCACAACTACTTTAAGTCCCGGTGTGTTAGCAAACCAATTTTCAAAAGCTTGAGAATGCGTAGCTCCTAGTTGTCCTGCAGATGCTGTGGGACCTCTAAATACGATAGGAATATTAAATTGCCCTCCACTCATCTGACGCATTTTGGCGGCGTTATTAATAATTTGATCAATTCCTACTAATGAGAAATTAAATGTCATAAATTCTATAATAGGGCGATTACCATTCATAGCACTACCAACTCCAATACCAGAAAAACCCAATTCAGAAATAGGCGTGTCAATTACTCGATTTGGTCCAAATTCATCAAGCATTCCCTTACTAGCCTTATATGCTCCGTTATATTCTGCAACCTCTTCCCCCATCAAATATATAGAGTCATCTCGGCGCATCTCTTCACTCATTGCTTCGCAAATTGCTTCTCTGAATTGTATCGTTCTCATTCGTTAAGTAATTATTAGTTTTGCTAATTATATAGGCAAAAATAACGTTTTATACACTTTAAAGGATATAGAAATTTAAAAATATTTACTATGCACGCATAACAAATTAGACTTTTTATTTGTACCTTCGTCCTTATTGTTAAATTAGCGAAAAAAAATACCAATATAAAATGAAAATATTAGTTTGTATTAGTCACGTGCCGGACACAACTTCTAAAATTAATTTTACAGAAGGAGATACTAAGTTCGATACTAATGGAGTACAGTTTGTGATCAATCCTAATGATGAATTCGGGTTAACTCGCGCTATGTGGTTTAAAGAAAAACAAGGAGCCTCTGTAGATGTTGTAAACGTAGGAGGAGTAGAAACCGAACAAACTTTGCGTAAAGCACTTGCGATTGGAGCAGATAACGCCATAAGAGTAAATGCAGAAGCTACCGATGGTTTTTATGTAGCAAAACAATTAGCTAAAGTAGTAACAGATGGTGGTTACGACCTTGTTATAGCAGGTAGAGAATCGATAGATTATAATGGAGGAATGGTTCCTGGAATGCTTGCGGCTTTATTAGGTGCTAATTTTATAAATACATGCATAGGGTTAGAGATTGATGGAGATACAGCTACGGCTATCCGTGAAATAGATGGAGGAAAAGAAACCTCTACAACCAAATTACCATTAGTAATTGGAGGACAAAAAGGATTAGTCTTAGAAAGTGATCTTAGGATTCCTAATATGAGAGGAATAATGATGGCTCGTAAAAAACCACTTACAGTATTAGATCCAGTTGAAGCAGATCATGAAACAAAAGCTGTTCAATTTCAGAAACCTGCACCTAAAGGAGAGGTTACTTTAGTGTCTCCTGATAACATAGGAGAGTTAATTGATTTACTTCATAATGAAGCTAAGGTTATTTAAACAAAGTTAAAATGTAAAATAGTATCTGAAGTTATTTCAGTACATAAAACAATATATTATATGTCAGTTTTAGTATATACAGAAAATGAAGGTGGGAAATTTAAAAAAGCCGCCTTTGAAGTAGCATCTTATGCGAAAGAAGTCGCTAATATGCTTGGAACAACAGTTACAGCAATATGTATCAACGCAGAGGATAGCAACGAATTGAGTGCTTATGGAGTAGATAAAATTGTAGAGGTTAAGAATGATAAATTAACAGCCTATAATGCTAAAGCCTTTGCGGCAATCATAACACAGGTAGCAGAAAAGGAAGGAACAAAAGTAGTCATTGTTAGCTCGAGTGCAGATAGTAAATTTTTGGCGCCATTGTTAGCGGTAAACCTCAGTGCAGGATATGCTTCTAATGTAGTAGGATTGCCAGAAAGCGTTTCGCCATTTAAAGTTAAGAGAACAGCTTTTACAAACAAAGCTTTTAATATTACAGAAATTTCTACGGATGTAAAAGTGATAGGGCTGTCTAATAATGCTTTTGGATTAAAAGAGAATGCAGGAACGGCTACCGTAGAAAAATACGATTCTACTTTATCTGATGGAGATTTCTTAGTGAATATAACATCTGTAGATAAAGCAAAAGACAAAGTTTCTATAGCTGATGCAGAAATTGTAGTGTCTGGAGGTAGAGGATTAAAAGGACCTGAGAACTGGGGGATGATAGAGGATTTGGCAGGAGTGCTTGGAGCGGCAACTGCTTGTTCTAAACCTGTGAGCGATATGGGTTGGAGACCACACAGCGAACATGTTGGTCAAACAGGTAAGCCTGTTGCTTCTAATTTATATATAGCCGTAGGGGTTTCTGGTGCTATTCAGCATTTAGCAGGAATAAATTCCAGTAAAGTAAAGGTGGTAATTAATAATGATCCAGAAGCACCTTTTTTTAAAGCTGCTGATTATGGGATAGTTGGAGATGCTTTTGAAGTTGTGCCAAAACTTATTGAAAAATTAAAAGAATTTAAGGCAAATAACGCATAATTTTCATAAATTGTGCCCAATTAGGGGCTGTTTGAAACTAGATAAAAGTCTGATTGTTCAAACAGCTCTTTTTTTATTGAGAAAGTTATGAGTTTAGTTCGTCTGAGCATTAAGGGTATATCGTATAGTCAGACCCAAAACGGTGCATATGCATTGATTTTAAGTGAAGTTGATGGTGAAAGGAAGTTGCCAATTGTTATTGGTGCTTTTGAGGCACAATCTATTGCTATAGCTTTAGAGAAAGAAATTAAACCTCCGAGACCATTAACTCATGATCTTTTTAAAAATTTTGCAGATCGATTTGGGGTTATCGTAAAACAAGTTATTATTCATAAACTGGTAGATGGAGTTTTTTATTCTAGCATAATTTGCGAACGCGATAAAATTGAAGAAATAATAGACGCTAGAACAAGTGATGCCATAGCATTAGCTTTGCGTTTTCAAGCCCCTATATTTACATATAAAAACATTTTGGATCAAGCAGGTATATATCTCAAAGTAAATCCTAAAAATGAAGAAGAGGATTCTGATTCCGAGAACCTAAAAATGGAAGAGTTAGTGTCGGATGAGTTAGATTTAGTTGGTAAAGAAACCGCCTATCACGATTTATCACTAGAGGAACTTAACCACATGCTTGATCAAGCAGTCATCAACGAAGATTATGAGCTTGCTATCAGAATCAGAGATGAAATTTCTAAAAGGGGGTAGCTTTCATAATTCTTATGGAGAATGCCTAAATTGTTATAAAAAGATTTCTATTTTATGAAAAAGGAACGATATACCTTCCTGTTTTTGCTATTTACTTGTACAATTTTATTAGCTCAAAATATTGAAAAAAGATGGATTTTAGAAAATGCTAGTGCTAACGAAAAGTTAGATAAAGCATTTGAAATCAACAAAGATGATTACCTAGATATAAAACAAGGGCAATTCTCTTATTCTTTTTATAATGCATCAGAATCTCTTAAAGGGGATTATCTCAAACAAAATAATATTTTGATTTTCTTTCCAGATAAAGCTGAAGACTCACTTATAAAATACAAAATAAAGACTTTTAATGATTCCACCCTAATTTTGGTAAAAAAGGATGTTACTTATTCTTTTCAAGCGGAAGCTCAAAAAACAGAAGTTATATCTATAGGACAAAAAGACACTTTAGTATCTAATCAAGGATTTTCATTTAATAGTTTATGGCGGGGTGTTTTAGGAATGTTAGTGCTTTTGATTATCGCCTTTTTCTTTAGTAGTAATAGAAAAGCAATCAACTGGAAAACTATAGGGATTGGGTTAGGAGCTCAAATGTTACTAGCGATTGGGGTTTTAAAAATTGATTTTGTGCAAAATACATTTGAATTTGTAGGAAAAATATTTGTTAAAATTCTAGATTTCACCGGAGCGGGAAGTAAATTTTTATTAGGAGATATGATGAATGTGGATAGTTTCGGTTTTATCTTTTTATTTCAGGTGTTACCTACTATTATATTCTTTGCTGCTTTAACATCTGTGTTGTTTTATTTAGGTGTTATTCAGTTTATAGTAAAGGGGTTAGCGTGGGTGCTAACGAAACTACTGGGGATTTCTGGAGCAGAAAGTCTAAGTGTAGCAGGTAATATATTTTTAGGTCAAACAGAGGCGCCTTTGATGATTAAAGCATATTTAGAGAAAATGAATCGATCCGAAATGCTTTTAGTTATGGTTGGTGGTATGGCAACGGTTGCAGGCGGTGTGTTAGCAGCATATATTGGTTTTCTTGGTGAAGGAGATGCGGCTTTAGAGCTTAAATTTGCTAAACATTTATTAGCAGCTTCTGTAATGGCTGCCCCAGGTGCAATTATAATCTCTAAAATTTTATATCCACAAGTAGAAGAAGTAAATACTAATGTAGATGTTAGTTCTGATAAAATCGGATCAAACATACTAGATGCTATAGCTAATGGAACAACAGAAGGGCTCAGACTTGCTGCTAATGTAGGAGCTATGCTCTTAGTGTTTTTGGCTTTTATTGCTATGATAAATGGTGTATTAGGTTTGATAGGAGATTTTCATGGAATAAGTTATTTTAATTGGGAAATGAAATCTCTAAATCAAGTAATCGCAGAAAACACTCCGTATAAGTCATTTTCGTTAGAATTTACTTTAGGTTATTTGTTTGCTCCTTTGATGTGGTTGATAGGAGTAGCAAAAGAAGATGTAGCTTTGATGGGACAATTATTAGGGGTAAAGTTAGTCGCTAGTGAGTTTGTAGGGTATATTCAATTAGCAGATCTTAAAAATACAGCCAATTCCATTCATTTTAGTTATAGTAAATCCGTTATTATGGCTACGTATATGCTTTGTGGCTTTGCCAATTTTGCCTCTATTGGGATACAAATAGGAGGTATTGGTTCATTGGCACCTACCCAACGAAAAACACTATCCGAATTCGGGATGAAAGCACTAATTGGTGGAACTATTGCATCCTTATTATCTGCTACTATTGCAGGGATGATTATAGGTTAGTAAACCTTTTTTTAAAACTTTATCCAAACGAAAGCTAGAGAAGTATAGCGTTAACTATTATTTTTATATATTTGAGTTATTAATATGATAACTTAGTCTAAGGTAATGGTGTGGGAGGTATGTGTTATTGGCGTTTTGCATCACAGAGTTCCATAGCTTTAATACTAAAGTATGGCTTTATCATTAGTTTAGAGTTTAGTATACGCGAGTATTATAAGATTTAAAAGTTAAGTTAAAAGTCTAAGACTATTGTCGATAATAAAAAATATACTATAAATATTTACTATATGCAGCAATATTTTGATCTTGTAAATCATGTACTAGAAAATGGTAATCGAAAGGGAGACCGCACAGGAACGGGTACAATTAGTGTTTTTGGTTATCAAATGAGATTTGATCTTAGTGAAGGTTTTCCTATGGTAACTACTAAAAAGTTGCATTTTAAATCAATAGTTCACGAATTGTTGTGGTTTCTAAAAGGAGATACAAATATTAAGTATCTACAAGATAATGGGGTGAAAATATGGAACGATTGGGCTGATGAAGAAGGAAACTTAGGGTCTGTTTATGGGTATCAGTGGCGTAATTGGAACAATGATGGTATTGATCAGATAAAAGATGTGATAGAAGCTTTAAAGAATGATTCTGATAGCCGTAGGTTGATCGTTACAGCTTGGAATCCAAGCGTGTTACCAGATACATCGGTGTCTTTTTCTGAAAATGTAGCAAAAGGCAAAGCTGCTTTGCCACCGTGTCACGCTTTTTTCCAATTTTATGTAGCAGATGAAAAACTATCTTGTCAATTATATCAGCGTAGTGCGGATATATTTTTAGGAGTGCCATTTAATATAGCATCTTATGCATTATTAACCATGATGATTGCCCAAGTTTGCGGTTATAAAGCGGGGGAGTTTATTCATACCTTTGGGGATGCTCATATATATTCTAATCACTTAGAACAGTTGAGTTTACAGTTGTCTAGAGAGCCAAGGAAGTTGCCTGAGATCAGAATTAATCCAGAAGTAAAAGATATTTTTGGCTTTGTTTTTGATGATTTTAGTTTAGAGAACTATAACCCCCATCCGCACATTAAAGGGACGGTAGCAGTTTGATTCCAAATTAGAATACACCTACAATGAAGAAACTTTTACTTATATTAATATTATTGTTTACTACTTTTTCTTTTGCCCAAGGAATTATTTTGTCGAAAGAAAATGCTAATGAGAAAGGAATAACTCCTATTTGGCCTAAGTGTGAAAAATCTAGACAAGAACCTTCTCTTTGCTTTGATCAGAATTTAAGAGATCATATTATTAGAACGTATAGGTATCCGGATATCGCATTAGAAGATGAGTTAGTAGGTACGGTGACCATAGAGTTTATTATTAATAATAAAGGAAAAGTTGAGGTTATTGAGGTTACAGGTGCTCATAGATACTTACAGAGAGAGGCTATCAGGATTATAAGAGCTATTCCTAAGATGAAACCTGGTAAATGGGGTAAAAAACCAATTGCCGTAGCATATGTAGTTCCTATTACATTTTTAAAACCCAAGTAAAACATTATTTTTTTTTAAGAATGAAGTGTTTTATCTTTTATAGTAAACCCATAAGGTAAATAGTGTAAAATAGGAAAATAGGGTAAAAAAGAATATTTTTATAACGAATTGAAAAAAGTTTAAAACCACTTCTGTATCATATTATAAAATTGATCTGGTATAATTTCACTATTTTTGTATGATTATAAACCAAAACTAAGTTATGAGTCACAACATCAAACCAGGAGTTGCTACAGGAAACGAAGTACAAGCAATTTTCCAATTTGCCAAAGAAAACGCATTTGCACTACCTGCTGTTAATGTAATCGGTTCTAATTCTATTAATTCGGTTTTAGAAACAGCAGCAGAATTAAATTCTCCTGTTATTATACAGTTTTCTAATGGAGGAGCGCAATTTAATGCGGGTAAAGGATTGTCTAATGAAAATGAAAAATCAGCAATAGCAGGAGCTGTTGCAGGAGCTAAGCATGTGCACCTTTTGGCAGAAGCTTATGGAGTTCCGGTTATTTTACATACAGATCACTGTGCTAAAAAATTACTTCCTTGGATTGATGGATTGCTAGACGCTGGAGAACAATTTTATAAAGAAACAGGAAAACCTCTTTATAGCTCTCATATGATTGATTTATCTGAAGAGCCAATTGAAGAGAATATTGCAATTTGCAAACAGTATCTTACTCGTATGAGTAAAATGGGAATGACTTTAGAGATAGAATTAGGGATTACTGGTGGCGAAGAAGATGGTGTAGATAACAGTGATGTAGATGATTCTAAATTATATACGCAGCCAGAAGAAGTAGCTTATGCATACAAAGAACTAAGTAAGGTAAGTGATAAATTCACAATAGCAGCTGCTTTTGGGAATGTACATGGGGTTTATAAGCCTGGTAATGTTAAACTTACTCCTAAAATATTAAAAAACTCCCAAGAATATATTTCTAATAAGTTTAATGTAGAATACAACCATATTGATTTTGTATTTCACGGTGGCAGTGGCTCTACATTAGAAGAGATCAGAGAAGCAATAGGGTATGGAGTTATTAAAATGAATATCGATACAGATTTACAGTTTGCTTTTAATGAAGGAATTAGGGATTATATGGTGAATAATTACGAATTTCTTAAGACTCAAATCGGTAACCCTAATGGAGCAGAAGAGCCTAATAAGAAATATTATGATCCTAGAAAATGGTTAAGAGAAGGAGAAGTTACTTTTAAAAATAGACTTAAAAAAGCATTTGAAGATTTAAATAATGTAAATACATTATCAATAACAAAAAACCAAGCTGAAACTTGTTAATAGAGTTTCAGCTTTTTTAATATATTAATTTATGGCTTGGTTTAAGCGAACACAAAAAGGAATACAGACTGCTACAGAAGACAAAAAAGATGTTCCTAAAGGGCTTTGGTATAAATCACCAACGGGGAAGATTATAGATGCGGAGCAATTAGAAAAAAATTATTATGTGAGTCCAGAAGATGGATATCATGTAAGAATTGGCAGTAATGAGTATTTTCAAATCTTATTTGATGACAATAAATACAAGGAACTGGATAAAAATCTTACTTCTAAAGACCCTCTAAAATTTGAAGATAAAAAAAAATATACAGATCGTCTTAAAGAAGCACAAGAAAGAACTAATTTAAAAGATGCTGTACGAACAGCTGTAGGAAAATCTTGTGGTAATGATTTGGTTATTGCCTGTATGGATTTTTCTTTTATTGGGGGATCAATGGGTAGTGTAGTAGGTGAGAAAATTGCCCGAGCTGCAGATCACGCATTAAAAAACAAAATTCCATTTATGATTATCTCCAAATCTGGAGGCGCCCGAATGATGGAAGCTGCTCTTTCTTTGATGCAATTGGCTAAAACATCAGCTAAATTAGCACAATTGGCAGATGCCAATATTCCTTATATCTCATTATGTACGGATCCTACAACAGGTGGTACAACTGCTTCTTTTGCTATGCTAGGAGATATCAATATTGCAGAACCAGGTGCTTTGATTGGGTTTGCTGGTCCTAGAGTGGTAAGAGATACTACAGGAAAAGAATTACCCGAAGGGTTTCAGACTGCTGAATTTTTAAAAGAACACGGTTTCTTAGATTTTATAACTCCCCGACAGGAATTAAAGCAAAAAATAAACCT
>CAVYIL010000214.1:0-5133 GCA_963768325.1 uncultured Flavobacteriaceae bacterium
ATTATGTCAGCAAATATACCTGAAGCTGTTACATCTGCACCTGCACCTGCACCTTTTACTATTAGAGGCTGTTTAGGGTATCTATCCGTATAAAAAAGCACGATATTATCACTGCCTTCTAAGTTATAAAAAGGATGATCAGAAGGTATATATTGTAATCCCACTTTTGCTTTTCCACCCTCATATTGGGCAACATATTTAATGCGGCAATTTTTTTCTTTGGCTTCCATTAATATGCTTTTAAAGTGTGGTTCGTGTGTTATCAAAGATTCTAAGAAATCTTCTACATTAGTAGTTTCGAGGCTTACTTTAGGTAAAAAAGCTTCGTTTTCAATATCTTCTAACTCCATTACATTTCCGCTTTCTCGTGCAAGAATAAGAATTTTACGTGCTACATCAATACCACTTAAATCAATCTTAGGGTCTGGTTCAGTATATCCTTCTTCTTGTGCTTGTTTTACAATTTCATGGAAAGTAACTTCTTCTTTATAATTATTGAAAACAAAATTAAGACTACCAGATAATACAGCTTGTATTTTATGCACATTGTCACCAGAGGCTATAAGATTACTAAGGGTGTCAATAATTGGTAAACCAGCTCCTACATTGGTTTCATATAAAAAAGAAGCATTAAATTCTCTCGATAGTTTTTGTAATTCTTCATAATTAGCATATGCATCTGCACAAGCAATTTTATTACAGGTAACAACTGCCATACTTTCTGCTAGATAATGCTTGTAAGTGTTGGCTATTAGAGGGTTAGCGGTATTGTCTACAAAAATGGAATTACGTAAATTCATTTCTTTAGTTTTGCTAAAAAATATATTAGCATCTGCACTTTCACCTTTAGAAAGTCGCTCACTCCAAGAGTCTAAATCGATTCCATTTTCGTCAAAAATCATGGTTTTAGAGTTAGAAATAGCAGCAACATGTATCTTGAGATGTAGTTTATCTTTTAGATACTTTTTTTGTTGTTCTAATTGCTGAATTAATTTGCTTCCTACGTTTCCAACTCCTATGATAAATAGGTTTAACTGCTTTGTTTTTACTTCAAAAAATTCTTCGTGTAATGTGTTTAATCCTTTTTTAATGTCTTTTTTTTCGATTACCACAGAAATATTTTTTTCAGAAGCTCCTTGAGCAATAGCTCTGATATTCACATTGTTTTTACCAAGAGCGCTAAACATTTTGCCGCTAATCCCTTGATGTTTTCGCATATTATCTCCAACTAAAGCGATGATAGCAGTATCGTTTTCGATTTTTAAAGGCTCAATCTTGTGAATAGAAATTTCATATTCAAACGTTTTGTCTATTGCTATTTTTGCTTTTTCTGAATCAGAAGAGTCTACAGCTAAACAAATAGAATGTTCTGAGGAAGCTTGTGTTATAAGGATAATATTAATGTTTTCTATAAATAACGCTTCGAATAAGCGTTTAGAAAATCCAGGAATACCAATCATACCACTACCTTCTAATGAGATTATAGAGATATTATCTATGTGGCTAATTCCTGTAACTGTTTTTTGTCTATTGCTTACGTTTCTTGTTATGAGAGTACCTTTGCTATTAGGATCAAAAGTGTTTTTAATGACTATCGGTATGTTGTTTTCTAAAACAGGGTGAATGGTTGGTGGGTAAATTACTTTCGCTCCAAAATGAGAAAGTTCCATCGCTTCTTTATAAGAAATATGATGTATTGGTTTAGCTTGCTTTACAATTTTTGGATTAGCTGTATACATACCACTTACATCAGTCCATATTTGTAACTCTTTTGCTTTTACAGCTGCTGCTAATATAGCAGATGTAAAATCAGATCCGCCTCTGCCTAGTGTGGTGGGTTCTCCGTTTTTGGTTCTAGCAACAAATCCAGGAAAAAGGTGTATTCTATTGGTATTCGTTTTGGCAAAGGCTCTAATACGCTCATTTGTTTCTTCATATTCTATGGAGATTTTAGAGGTATTAGTTGTAACGATAAGATCACGAGAATCCTTAAAGCCAATATCTAATCCTTTCGTTTTGGCAGCTTCAGTAATTATATAAGAGGATAACATTTCACCAAAGCTAGATATTACAGAGGCTGTTTTTTGGGATAATTCGCTCAATAAATAAACTCCTTCGCATAAAGATTCTAGAATATTTAATTCAGCTTTAACCTTGCTAATTACAGAGCTTTGAGAAATTACTGGGATAAGCGTTTTTACGGCTTCTATATGTCTTTGCTCTATTATAGCAAGTGTGTTTTTAAAATGATTGTTATTATTGGCGGCTTCGTTACCAGCCTGTAATAATAGATCTGTTATTCCTCCCATTGCAGATACCACAACGTATAGAGGTTGGTCTTTGGATTGTTCATTGATGATTTCGATAACATTTTCAATTGTTGCAGCATTAGCGACAGAAGAACCTCCAAATTTCAGAACCTTCATAATTTATTTGATTTAATTGGTATTGATGATAAAAATAAGTTGTTTTTAGTTTGTTTTTTTAAACAAGCCGAATACTTTTTTTGTGATACTATATATAATCTAACCCCTAAGGGTAATAATAGCTGTAATAATAAGGATAGCAGAAGTCATAATGTTCCCTTTTGAAGATAGAATTTCCGAAATAAAAACGGTAGTAAACATTAGTTTGCTTTTTATTTAGATTTCAAAAGTATAATTTTTTACTTTTATAAAAAACAAAAAAAGGTCTATTCTCTAATTTTTATTGATAATTAGGTATATAGATAGATTCGTTATTAGATTCTTAAAAAAAGTATATGAAAATATTTTCTGCTCAACAAATGAAAATGGCTGATGCTGCTACTATACAGTCAGAGCAAATTTCTTCTCTAGAATTAATGGAAAGAGCTGCGACAAATGTATTTAACTTACTACATAATAAATTGCAGGGTTCACCAACACCAATTCATGTTTTTTGTGGTGTAGGGAACAATGGAGGTGATGGACTTGTGATTTCTAGATTATTATTAGAGCATGGTTATACTGTTAAGACTTATGTAGTTAATTTTAGTGATAATCGATCAGAAGAATTTTTAGATAATTATGATCGTTTGAAGGCTATTTCTAAAGAGTGGCCAGCACAACTAAAAGGTGTAGAGGATTTTCCTGAAATTTCTAAAAATGATATTATTATAGATGCAATATTTGGAGTAGGTCTAAATAGACCTCTTGTTCCTTGGGTTGTTTTTTTGATTAAACATTTAAATTTTTCTAATTGTTTTATTGTATCGATTGATATACCATCTGGATTATATGCTAATAAACCACCAGATGATTCTGAGGGTGTAATAATAGCTTCGGTTACAATAACTTTTCAATACCCTAAGTTAGTTTTCTTTTTACCAGAAACAGGGATTTATTCTCGTGATTTAGAAGTAATAGATATAGGATTAGATCCAGTATTTTTGAGTCAGACACCAGGAATAGCAGAGTTAATTAATAAAAACGAGGCTATATCCTTATATCGCCCAAAATTAAAATTTTCTCATAAAGGAACTAATGGGCATTGTGTGTTAATAGGAGGTAGTTATGGAAAGATGGGAAGTGTTGTTTTGGCTACTAGAGCAGCTTTAAAAACAGGAGCAGGTTTAGTCACTTCTTACATTCCTCAGTGTGGATATGATATAATGCAAATTTCGGTACCTGAGGTAATGGTGAAAACGGATGTTGGTAAAAATGAATTAACTAAGATTATTTTAGATTTTGAGCCTACTTCTATAGGTATTGGTATTGGGATAGGAACAAGCGATAATACTTGCAAAACTTTTGGAAAGTTTTTAAAAAAGAATACGTCTAATCTTATTATTGATGCAGATGGGTTAAATATTTTAACAAAAAATCCAGAGTTTTTAAAAAAACTTCCTGAGAACACTATATTGACACCACACCCCAAAGAATTAGAAGGATTAATAGGAAAGTGGAAAGATGATTTTGATAAGTTAGATAAAGTAAAGGCTTTTTCTATCCAATATAATTGTATTGTAGTAATAAAAGGAGCAAATTCACATATAATATATAAAGAGTCTATGTTTGTGAATAATTCTGGTAACCCAGGTATGGCTACAGCCGGTAGTGGTGATGTATTGACTGGGATGATTACAGGATTGATGTCTCAAGGTTATGAACCTTTGTGGGCTGCTGTTTTTGGAGTTTATCTTCATGGGAGTTCTGCGGATATTGCAGTTCAGAAAACTAGTTATGAGGGATTAGTTGCCAGTGATATTGTTTCTCATATAGGAGACTCATTTTTAGATTTATTTACAAATCATCAACCTAAAGTTCAAGAATAGTTAAATAACTGTTAATGATTTATTAGAAAGGATGTGTATATAATTTTATCTAATTATAATAGTTACTATTTTTAGCGATATTTTTATATTTACCGAATTAAATTAAAGATAAAAAAATGAAGAAAATAAAAAATATAGCAGTTTTTTTTATTGCTATGGGACTTCTTGGCGTTTCTTGCTCTAAGGGTGATGATGGTCCTGCAATGGCTAATCTTACAGTTGACTTAGTTGGTATAGAGCCTCTAACAGGTGATGCAAGTTATGAAGGATGGATAATTGTCGATGGTTCTCCAATTTCTACAGGCAAATTTACTGAATTAGAAAGAGGACATAAATTTTTGGCAATAGCTACTAATTTATCAAAAGCTACAGGTTTTATGATTACAATAGAACCGAAAGGAGATACAGATCCTAAACCCTCTAATACTAAGCTAGTAAGTGGTGATTTTAATGGAACTAGTGCTACTCTAAATTCGCATTCAGCTATTGCAGATTTTTCTAAAGCTTCAGGAGAATTTGTATTAGCTAGTCCAACAGATAATGATAATAGTAATGATCAAAATGGTGTTTGGTTTATGAACCCTAATGGAGGAACTCCATTGGCTGGATTAAAATTACCAAATTTAACTCAGGGTTGGAAATATGAAGGATGGGTAATTATCAATGATAAGCCTGTTTCTACAGGAACATTTAGTTCGGTAACAGGCAGAGACGATTCTTCTCCTTATAGTAATGATAATAATCTACCACCTAGTTTTCCGGGAGAAGATTTTTTAAATAATGCGCCTTCTGGATTGATTTTTCCTAAAGATGGAGATGTAAAAGGTAAAACTGTTGTT
>CAVYIL010000215.1:0-7218 GCA_963768325.1 uncultured Flavobacteriaceae bacterium
TTTCCATCACTTTCTTCGCGTATTAAGATGTCAATACACATACCTATTAAAGCGCCTTTTTGGTAAACGTTACTATAATTGGGAGCATAAGGGTTGTCTAAAATGTTTTTACTCATAACGGTAAAGCTCATTTCGTCATCAAAACCTTTTGCTGCTTGAATTTTATCTAAAATTTTACTGTAAAATTCCTCTTCGTTTACTAAATCTTGATTAGCCTGAAAAATACTTGCAAAATATTCTGTAACTCCTTCATACATCCATAAGTGTTTGGAAAAAGTAGGATCATTATAATCAAAATAGTGTACATCTCCCGAATGCACACTTAGTGGGGTAACAATATGAAAAAATTCATGAGAGACTACGTCAATCATAGCACTAGCCAAAGCTTCTTTAGGCATTTGTTCTGGTAAAACTACTACCGTAGAGGTATGATGTTCTAATGCTCCAAATCCCGTTGGAGCAGTATCAGAATCAGGGGCTAAATATAAATATATATCGTATCTAGATGTACTATTTATTGTTCCCAAATATGTTTTTTGGGCTTTCATCATTTTATAAACAGTCTCTTTGATACTTGCTGCTGTGTGTGCTTTATTAGGTGAATAGACACTCAAAACTATCTTGATGTCCCCTACCTGAAATTCTTCTACATCTAATGCTCCATACATCATCGGATTATCTGTTATGTCAAAATATCTTGTGGCAAAATATTTATCAGTAGTTATAGATCCATCTTTACTTTTTTCTGATCCAATATTCTGTAGCGCAGATGTTTTTAGCATATTGGTTGGGGCTACAACATTAAGAGCATATGAATTCTTTTTTAATATGTCAAAATACCCTATGAAACCATGAAGGTTTAATACATAATTATTGGTTTCTATATTGGTTCCTGAGGGTGAAAAAGGGATTCCCTTTTCTTTGTTTTCTAAATCAAATGTATCGTTAACCAAATAAGTAATTTTATCTAATTGTTTGGCATTACTTATTATCCATGTATTTTTATCTGTTTTTTCCACTTTTAGTTCATTGCCATTATAATCTAATGCTTTAAAGTCATCTACAAATTTCCCAAAATCACTTACTTTATAAGTTCCTTGTACTACTCTAGGAAGATAATACTTTACAGTATCTTGCATAAAACGCCCTGGATTTATCATGACAGGTGCTTTATCTTCTTTTATTTTAGTTAAATCAATAATAGTTGCAATAGGTTGATTTTCTGCAGTATCTTTTAATAAATTTTTAGGACCACATCCAATTAATAATAAGCTAACGGTAATTATGATTAGTATATTTTTCATATAGTTACATTGATATTTATATAATTTTAGACTCTAAAAAGAATTTTATGTTACAAAATTGACAAGATAGGTGTTATAATTAGCTTAATTTCATTAATTTGAAGTGAAATTTATTTTTTAAATCGCTTAGCACAAAAATTATCGAAAGAATTCAAGTTAAAAAAAATGACGCAATTTCTTTAAATAAACAAGAATAAACTTTCCTGAATGGCTAATAAAATTCCTGAGTAAAATAATTTAGACTGTTTTGTTTAATAAAGAAGTGGTTTAAACTTTTTTCGATTCGCTATAAAAATGTTCTTTTTCACTAAATTTTCGTCTTTTTATTACCTCGTATCGCAACTATGAAGTGCAAAAAACACTTCAATTGAGTAAGAAATAATTATTTTTCGCCAGAATCAAAAAAGTTTAAACCGCTTCAAAAATGGTATAGTCATTTTTTGTTTATTTTTTGTTTAGATCACAACAAAAAAACCTCTTAAAATAAAATATCCAAGAGGTCTTTTTTTTTTAATATATGTTTTATTTTAACTTATACGTTAAACAAGAAATGCATAACGTCTCCATCATTAACTACATACGCCTTACCTTCTACTCCTAATTTTCCAGCCTCTCTTACTTTAGATTCGCTGCCATATTTTACAAAATCATTATATTTAATAACTTCTGCCCTAATAAATCCTTTTTCAAAATCTGTATGAATTACTCCAGCTGCTTGTGGTGCTGTTGCTCCTATAGGTATTGTCCAAGCTCTAACCTCTTTTACTCCTGCTGTAAAATAAGTTTGTTGATTTAATAATTTATATGCTGCACGTATCATAACAGAAGCTCCGGGTTCTTCTAATCCCATATCTTGTAGGAAGAGTTGTCTTTCTTCATAATTATCTAATTCGGTAATATCTGCTTCTGTACCAACAGCTAATACAATTACTTCTGCGTTTTCTGATGCTATTGATTCTTTAATCGCTTTTACATAATCATTACCACTAACGGCAGAGCCTTCATCTACATTACAGACATATAATACTGGCTTATCGGTAATAAATTGGAGGGGTTTAACGTATGCTAAGCGATCTTCTTCTGATAATTCTATTGCTCGGACAGAAACTCCAGCCTCTAATCCTTCTTTAAGTTTCAATAAAATTGTTTCTTCTTTCTGCGCATCTTTGTTACCTGTTTTTGCGGCACGTTTTATTTTATCTAGTTTCTTATCCAGAGTTTCTAAATCCTTAAGTTGTAGTTCTATATCAATAGTTTCTTTATCTCTAATGGGATTTACAGATCCGTCAACATGTACAATATTATCGTTATCAAAACAACGTAATACATGGATAATTGCGTCTGTTTCTCTAATATTTCCTAAGAATTGATTCCCTAAACCTTCCCCTTTACTCGCTCCTTTTACTAATCCAGCTATGTCTACGATTTCTACTGTTGCAGGAAGAACTCGTTGTGGTTTTACTAATTCTTCTAATTTTTCTAATCTAACATCTGGCACGTTTACCACTCCTATATTTGGTTCGATGGTACAAAATGGAAAATTAGCACTTTGCGCTTTAGCATTAGATAAACAATTAAACAAAGTCGACTTACCTACATTTGGTAGTCCCACAATTCCTGCTTTCATAGTAGATGTATTATAGAATCTATAAATTTCAGATTCTAAATTTTATGAATACAAATATAAAGGTATTAATTCTTAGTTTACAAATTTAAAAACTGGTAAGAATGCTAATATAGAAGTCGTTTAAACTTTTATAGAGATAAAATAAAAGGGTTGCTGATATTTGCGTTTCATACGTAAATCAATATAAAACAACCCTTTATGTACAGTGTACTAGACAAAGATATGATAGAATTAGAGATTGTACCCTATTTATCAACAAGAAAAAGAGGATTTTCACCAACCGTTCCTTTAGCAGAGATTATCAATGCTATTCTTTACAAGCTAAAAACAGGTGTTCAATGGAGGTTATTACCAGTAAAAGCTTTGTTTGAAACTCAAGTTTTAAGCTGGCAATCCGTATATTATCATTATAGGAAATGGTGTGTTAGCGAAGCTTTAGAGAACTGTTGGATTGAGTTTCTTAAAAGACATAAATCTAGTTTTGATCTTTCTAGTGTAGACCTTGACGGAAGTCATACACCTGCCATTCGAGGAGGAACTAGTGTGGGATATCAAGGTAGAAAGAAACGTAAAACCACGAATGCTCTATATCTTACTGATAGGCAAGGATTGCCACTTGCTATGTCTGAACCTGTGTCTGGAAATCATAATGACCTGTACGATATTGAAATTCAATTTGAAGTTGTAACTGCTACATTGGAACAGGCAGATATAGAGACAAAAGGATTATTCCTAAATGCAGATGCAGGATTTGATTCCAAAGACTTTAGGAAATGCTGTGATAGCAAAGAAATAAATGCCAATGTATGCTTTAATAAACGTAATGGAAATGCTGATAGAGATGAGTATTTCGACCAAGAACTCTATAACTTGAGATATATCATTGAGCGAACCAATGCTTGGATGGACAGTTATAGATCTTTGCTAAACAGATTTGACACCACTATTACAAGCTGGAAAGGATTTAATGGGTCACATAAAAAAGGTGGGGGGAAATTTTACACAATAGAAAACAAGAGGTCTTTTAACTGAAATTTAAATATTTTTTCAATAAATTAAATTAACTCAGTGTTTACGGGCATTGTTGAAATAGAACAACTCTCCTAAAGTCGAGTTGTTTCCAATTCAACAAGCCTAAAATCACTAGCATAGTTTTTCTTTTGCCTAATCTCCAAGAAATGCATGTGATACAAAATAACATCAACAATGTTGTGAAACTTTACAACTAGGAACATTGTTGTGAGGAATGTCTTTTAGGTGTTTTCCAAAACTTGTGTTCAAATCCTCTATGACATCGCCTCCACTCATAAACACACTGGTTAAACTTTTGAAGATATCACTATACTGATAACCAATGGTTTTTACACGGTTACCCAAAGTTGAGTCAATAAGGTCTGCAATACCTGATGCTTTGAAAGACTCGTTTACAAAAGATATTCCTGCAAAAGGGGTGATTGTTTTGTTACTTTTTATTACTTTCATAAAAATATTCACGGTTGTTTAATTTGTGGATACCTTAAAAATACGTGATATTTTTATAATGTCAAAACAGTAAGGGAAGTCTTTCTCTTACTGTTTTTGACTTAGTTTTTTATAATTAGTCTTGCGGATTTAAGGCATATTATGAAGTGGTTTAAACTTTTTTGATTCTGGTAAAAAATAACATTTCTATCGCGAATTAAAAAAACTTTAAACCCCTCCATGTTTAATCCTCAGATAAGGAATCATACTTTGTTTTGATATACTCATGTATAAAAGCCAATGAGCAACCCTTTCTTTCTAGTTCTAGTATATTCTTTTTAATCTCAATTTCTTCTTTCTTAATTAATTCTTCATAATCTATTTTATAAGAATCTATAAATTGATCTGGAAACAAAGTCGATTTTTTTAACTTACGAATATTATCTATTTTATTATTCATCTCCTACAATTTTATCAGTTATTTCTAGTCTAATTTTTCTAAAATCTTTTTGCTTATCAGGATTAATTAACTGTCTTTCTTCCGCATCTTTATACAAAAACAAAAAGAATAACCTAATGGAATTCTGTAAATGTAGTATGTATTTAAACTTAGATTTTATAAGTAAATATGTTCCTAACAGTATTAACGATGTCATTAATATAGCGTAGACAAAATATATTTCTCTAGAATAATCATGAGGTATTAAACACCAATTAATAAAATACATAGAAATAAAAACAAAAGTAGTATGCAATATCAATTGACCTTTTAATGATTCTCCTTTTCTTACTAAAGCTAGGGTAAGATTAAATATAGAATAAATAAACAACCCTAATGCCCAACCAAATTCACCTAAAAATTGTTTAAAATTAGTAAATGCAAGAAATTGTTCTTTTTTTAAAATATCCAGATATTTTTGTTTAGATATATCTTTTATTCGTTTCTCAATTATATATTTTTCATATATCATCGTTCCTTTTTGACTTGTTTTGAGTTCTTCTAAAACATCAGTAAATACTTTCTTTGCCGATTGATATTTGCCGAAAACTTGTAAATACTCAGACGTGTATTTTGGTTGAAACTCATTGATAAAAAAAGCGATGACACATATCATCGCTAATAAATAATAAATAAAATCTTTTTTATTCCTCATAATCATCTATTTCTTCATTAGGACCACTATTAGTACCAATACTGTCTTTATGATCTATTCCTTTTCGTTCTACTTTTATTTCTTCATCTTCTAATGATTTGTTTTCACAACTGGTTAAAAAAACACTTGCTAATACGACTAATACTACTGTTATTTTATTCATTTATTTTGTTTTTAATATTGATTTAAAAGTAGTTATTAAACTAATCTGTTTAAATATTGGCATAGTCTAATTGGTAGAAATCATTTAAATAAGGGTAATGGTATAGCTTACATTAGTAATCATCTCTACATTTAAAATTACTTAAAATCTTAAAATCCGTGTTTTTTTATGGTTTTTACTTTATAAAAACATTGTTATACTTTAGATATATTCATTTACCATTTAAACAATATCATTTTTTTACTAAACACAACCATAGGAGATAAGATTGTTTATGTCGAAAATCGTGATGATAATGCCAATGTAAAATTTGAACAAGACCAAACTTTGAAACGAGCATACCAATTACTGGAATCAAAGAGACTAAACCACTATGGACTAAAGTCCATAGGTTTTTAAATCTGACTAAAGTCAGCAGTACGGAATCATTCCAAGATAAAAGAATCTGTATCATTACTAGATTTGCGATGATGCTCTAGATAATCATTTACCATTTTATCTGTAATATTTCCTGTACTCCAACAACCAAATCCTATAGCCCAAAAATGACGACCCCAATAGCGCTTTTTCAGATTAGGAAATTCCTGCTGAAGCTTTCTTGAACTGCGACCTTTCAATTTCTTAACTAGACTACTTACATCCTGAGACGGACGGTACTCAATATGCATGTGAACATGATCTTTACTAACTACGCCTTTCAAAATACTCACTCCTTCTGCATCACAAACCTGAACTAGAATTGACCTACATCGTTTTTGAATATCTCCTTCTAAAACAGGATAACGATACTTGGTACTCCAAACTAGATGAACCGTTAAACGTGATACTGTATGGCCATTTACCCGTTGTTCTGTCATAAGACAAAGGTAAATGTTTTTAGAAGCTAAAGCGAGATGCACTAAAGTGCATAGTTTTAACTAATTCTGAGACCAATAAAAAGAAACATACCTCTACCTCTAGTTCTTTTAAGTTTTATAACTTACATATCTAAACGGCTATTAATATTGGTTTAGTAGTATTACTTTTTTTAAAACTTTTTTATATTGAAATAATACCACGCAGGGCAAAAGCATTTAAAATAGATTAAGTATTTTCTCTCTATATTTAGTATCCAAAGCAGCTAACATTCTTTTGTTTTTCTTGCTTTTCTTTACTGTTGTTTCTTTGACAATAAGTCCCAATACTACCTTTAGTATGATGTTAAAATTTTGAGCTACATTTCCTTTTCTTTTTCTTGATTGATCCTCCCTAAACAATACATCAAGCGTCCAGTGAAGATTATTTTCTATGCTCCAATGTTTTCTTATAGAGTTATTTATTGTTTTTGCATCAGTAGTTAAGCTTGATATATAAATTCGCTGCTCGTTGCTGATTTTACCTGTAGATTCGTTAATTACTTGTTGTAAAGTTTCACAACATTGTTGATGTTATTTTGTGTCACATGTATTTCTTGGGGATTATGTGGATATACTGGTGCAAGCTGACCCCAGCAATGACTGTTAAGACATA
>CAVYIL010000216.1:0-7046 GCA_963768325.1 uncultured Flavobacteriaceae bacterium
TTTGCAAATATAGGTTTTACTTTTTAGTCTTACACCTTATAACAGTATTACTATGAACAGTCCATTAGAGTGTGTGCCTTTTTAAAGCAAAAAAAATCAAATGATTACATAACCCAAAACTTTCCTTTTATAAAAGTTTAATCTAACAAACCCATTATAAGTTTATATTTTCCGCCATCAAAATAGACATAAATCATATTTTGAGTGTTTTAAACAAATAAAAAAAAGGTTCGAAAAAATAAAAAACTTAACATAAAAAATTACGTAAATACCTTAATTATCAGATTATTAACACATCCATGTATAATTAATACTGTATATTTGCAGGCTAAAAATTACAGGTATGGTATTAAAATTACGTTTTATTATTTCATTTTTACTCCTAGGCGGTTTCGCTGTAAAAGCACAGACACAGATCGGAAACGATATTATAGGGAGCGTTACTGAAGATTATTCTGGAGATGCAATTTCATTATCATCAGACGGAAAAATTGTTGCAATAGGAGCAATTTGGTTCGATGGTAAAAATGGCAAAAATACAGGTCATGTTCGAATATTTGAAAACCAAAGTGGAAATTGGGTGCAACTAGGCAATGATATTGAAGGAAAAAAAACTAATGATTTGTTGGGATCCTCGGTTTCTTTGTCTTCTGATGGAAAAACGGTTGCAATAGGAACTCCCCAAATGGATTTAACCGGACACGAAAAAGAAGAAAAAGCAATCGTACAAGTTTATCGATATACAAACAGTGAATGGAAACAATTAGGAGATGATATTATTGGCGAAGATTTCAAAGGCAAACACAATGGATCAATTTCTTTGTCATCAGATGGCAACACTATAGCTATAGGGACTCCTTTTAATACAGAAAACACGGATTGTACAGGCGCAGACCCCAACACTAAATGTTACGCGGGACTTGTTAGGATTTATCAATACAATAACGGAACTACTACTTGGGAGCAATTAGGAAATTCTATTTATGGAAAAAAGCATACAGACAACTCAGGAGCATCTATCTCATTGTCTTCTGACGGAGAAATCATTGCTATCGGAGCTACTCAATCTTCAAGTTTAGAAGACTATAAATATGGGTATATTCATTTATACAAGTATGACAAAACTAATAAAGTATGGAATCAGTTAGGAGAAGACATAAAAGGGAGCTCAAACGAATATACAGGTAATTCAATATCTCTAACACCTAACGGTAAATTTATTGCTGTTGGCTATAGTGGAGATAAAAGAAAAGTCCGGGTGTTTGCTTTTGTCAACAATAAATGGCACCTACTTGGTAATGAGATTGATGGAAAGGATGCTAAATCTGGTTTTAGTAACTCTATCTCCCTATCTTCTGATGGAAAAACAATTGCTATTGGAGGAGAGTTTGATTTTAATAACAAAGGAAAAGCATACATATACAAACACAATATAGCTATCTGGGAGAAATCAGGAGACGCTATCCTTGGACAAGAGGATGGAGATATGTTTGGCGACACTGTTTCCTTATCTGCTGACGGAACTGTTTTAGCAATTGGAGCTCCAAATTATGCAAAAAAAACTGGACTTGTTCAAATATTTGATTTAAAACCAAAAGTTTTATCCACAACAAAATCTACAGAATCTACAAAAGGATTGTTTTATCCAAATCCTACTACTGGAATTCTTAAGATACATAAATCTGAATTAACAAGTGGAAAAATTATACTTCGTAATTGTATTGGGGCTAAATTAAAAACATTTAACCTTACTAATTCTGAAGAAATCGATATTTCTGACTTTTCTGTAGGAATATACTTTGTTGAAGCGATAAATAACAATAAACCCTTGGTGAAAAAAATATTTAAAAAATAATTTCTACTATCGACTATCCTTGTTTTAACAACTCCTTAACAATATTAAAACTAACATTGTTAAGGAGTTTTCTTCCTCACACCTCCACAAGGAAAATTTTTAAGCTGCCCATTCTTACACCAATTTTTAGGAGCTTACTATAAAAAGAATAAGAATATGGTATTATTTTCCTTCTATGGTGTTGTTCATCTTACTTTCTTCCAAAATCAGCAGGAATCTCTCCCCAAACTTTTGTTTCCCATTTAACTATTTTAGTAGTGTATGAGTTTTTTGTAAGCCAATTAATCGCCCTTTCAATTAAGGCAAACATTTTGGCGTTTTTGCCACTGCGTTTTAAATTTGTATTACATTTTTTTTGTTTTACCCAACTCATCGCAATTCTAGAGTCAGTATATAAAATTCTATTACTGCCTTTTTGTTTAAGATATGCCAGACCATGTACCAATGCCAAAAACTCACCAATATTATTAGTCCCTTCAGGAAAAGGTCCTTGGTGAAATAACAACTCTTTAGTCTGAGTATCTACCCCTTGGTATTCCATTTTGCCTGGGTTTCCACTAGAAGCAGCATCAACAGCTATAGAAAATAAATCAGGCTCTCCGAATTCATTCAATTGCTCCTCTGTTAGTTTAATTTTAATAGCCTTACTCCCTTTGTAGTCCTCATAATCCCCATTAAATGCTCGCTTAGCAACATCAAAAGAATCAAAAGATTTATACTTTGCACCAGAGAACCCATTTATAGCAGCTTTGCAGTCTTCCCATTTATAATAAATCCCCGGTCTAAATCCTTCCCAAACTACATAAAATTTATCTTTCTTAGACATTCTTTATTTTTACAAAATTAAAAAACAATATAAACCACAAGCTTCACAAATAGACTGTATGAACAACATCCTCATAAAGCTGTAAAATCACTTCACTTCAGGAAACAATATTTTTTCTATAACAACCGGAAAATGCTTATGCTCTAATTGATGTATAGAGTTAGCTACAATTTTCGGTGTATCGTTTTCTGAAATAGAAACCTTGGCTTGAAAAATAATTTCGCCTTTATCGTAATGTTCATTTACATAATGAATAGTGATACCCGTTTCTTTTTCTTTATTTTTAACCACTTCCTCATGAATATAATTCCCATACATTCCTTTTCCGCCATATTTAGGAAGTAAAGCAGGATGAATGTTGATAATTTTATCAGGAAAAGCATCTATCATTTTTTTAGGAATAATCCATAAAAAACCTGCCAACACAATTAAATCAGGCTGAATATCTTTTATCACATTTAACACCTCATTAGTATCGTATAAAGATTCTTTACTGAATAGAAGGGATTTAACATTAAGATCATAGGCTCTTTTCAACACTTTAGCACCTTGACTATTAGAAAACACATGAGTTACTTCTGCGTTTTTTCGTTTTCGAAAATATTTAATTATATTTTCGGCATTAGACCCAGAACCAGAAGCAAAAATTATAATACTCTTCATATTGTGATAGAATTTGTTGATTTTTTACTACAAAAAAAATAATAATTATTCATTTAAAGGCGGCAAAAAGACAATACTTCCATATTTTTGATAAAATAAATATACATTTTTATAGTATTGTGGGGTTTTAGAATAAAGTTTTTTATTTTTGCCTCCTAATTAAAAAAATAAAATTAAAATATTATGTCAGACATTGCATCAAGAGTAAAAGCGATAATCGTTGACAAATTAGGAGTAGACGAGAACGAGGTAACAAATGAAGCTAGCTTCACAAACGATCTAGGCGCTGATTCATTAGACACTGTTGAATTAATCATGGAATTCGAAAAAGAATTCAACATTCAGATTCCAGATGATCAAGCTGAAAACATTGCTACAGTTGGTCAAGCAATTTCATATATTGAAAACGCAAAGTAATAATCTTACTAACCAAGTATGGAACTTAAGCGAGTTGTAGTCACAGGACTAGGTGCATTGACACCAATCGGTAATCAATATCACAGAATATTGGGATGGATTAGTTAATGGAAAGAGTGGCAGCTGCTCCTATCACTTATTTCGATGCCGAAAAATTCAAAACAAAATTTGCTTGTGAAGTCAAAAATTACGTCTCTACGGATTATTTTGACAGAAAAGAAGCCCGTAAACTCGATAAATTTGCACAGTACGCCATTGTCTCTTCAGAAGAAGCAATAAAAGATGCTGGGTTTGATTTGGATAAAATCGACAAATTTAGAGTTGGTGTAATTTGGGGTGCAGGAATTGGCGGGATTAAAACATTTCAGAAAGAAGTGATTAAATTATGCCAATGGTGATGGTACTCCGCGTTTCAATCCTTTCTTTATTCCAAAGATGATTGCTGATATTGCTCCTGGACATATTTCAATGAAATATGGCTTTAGGGACCTAATTATGCTACTGTTTCTGCTTGCGCATCTTCAACCAATGCTATGATTGATGCCTTTAATTATATTCGTCTAGGGAAATGCGACATCATTGTTAGCGGAGGATCAGAAGCATGCAGTTAACGAAGTGCGGTATGGGAGGGTTTAATGCTATGAACGCATTATCAACAAGAAATGATGAATCCTGAAACTGCATCAAGACCATTTGATGCAGAGTCGTGATGGTTTTGTATAGGAGAAGGTGGTGGAGCACTTATTCTCGAAGAATATGAACATGCTAAAGCAGAGGAGCAAAAATCTATGCTGAACTTATTGGAGGTGGAATGTCTAGTGATGCGTATCACATGACTGCTCCACATCCTGAAGGATTAGGTGTAGAACGTGTAATGCTTAATTGTTTAAAAGATGCGGGAATAAAACCTGAACAAGTTGACGCTATTAATACACACGGCACCTCTACTCCTCTAGGAGATGTTGCCGAATTAAAAGCTATAACTAAAGTTTTTGGCGAACACGCTTCTAAAATCAATATTAATTCAACAAAATCTATGACTGGACATTTACTTGGTGCAGCGGGAGCTATAGAGGCTATTGCCTCTATATTAGCGTTACAACATGGAACTGTTCCTCCAACTATCAATCACTCTACTGTGGATGAAAGCATAGATCCTTCTTTGAATTTGACTTTAAACAAAGCGCAAAAGCGAGAAATTGAGTATGCAATGAGCAACACATTTGGTTTTGGAGGTCATAACGCTTGTGTATTATTTAAAAAATTAAAAGAATAATATTATGAATATTATTCGTAGCATATTGAACTCCCGCTCTGAAAAGAACGGGAATTTTTTTACTAGAATTCAAGAAATATTGGGTTTTAAACCTAAAAATATAGCAAATTACAAAAAAGCCTTTACCCACCGATCTTTAAATCTAAAGGACAAAAAAGGAAATGCTATTAACTATGAAAGACTTGAGTTTTTAGGCGATGCTATGCTAAGTAGTGTTATCGCAGCACACCTTTTCAAAGAAGTTCCTGAAGGAAATGAAGGGTATTTAACTAAAATGAGATCTAAAATAGTTAGCAGAAAACATTTAAACGAATTAGGTAAAGATTTAAAATTAATAGACTTAGTGCAAACTAATATTCCAAAATCTCAGTTTGGAATAAACATTCACGGTAATCTATTCGAGTCATTAATTGGTGCTATATATTTAGATAGAGGTTTTGTCTACTGCGAAAAATTTATCCAAGAAGCCGTAATCAATCCATATGTAGATATTGAAAGTCTAGAGGGTCAAGTCATAAGCTATAAAAGTTTATTGATCGAATGGTGTCAAAAAGACAAGAAAAAATTTAATTTTGAAATTTATGACGATACTGGAATAGATGAGATAAAACATTTTGCTGTAAAGTTATGGATAAACGACAAAGTTGTTGCTAAAGCTAGGGCAACATCTAAGAAAAAAGCAGAAGAAAAAGCTTGTAAAAGAGGATATTATGCTTTTCAATCAGAAATAAATTCTGATTAATTAACCCTACATAATTCCTCAATAATTTCAAATTTATTTTATCTACTGAGGAGCTACACACAATATTTTATTGAATTTTATAGAAAAATATAAAATAGGTGATGAATTTTATTTATTAGTTTATTATCTGTAAAGCATTAACTAAACTCAGCTTTTTCTCTTTTAGAATTCAAAAAAGATACTGACTCTAACGTTTTCGGGTAATATCTTTACTATTATTTAAACTTCTTGGTCTTATTTATTTGTATATTTCGAATTAATTTAAATACAAAAACACTAAAAAATGGCTATTCAGCATTTAGTTTTGGATACCTTTGAAGAAAACGATTATGAATTGATAGCTATTCATTCTTCGTTACCTTCTTACAGATTAGCTTTTTTGTTAAATAAAAACTTGAATTTAAGACTCTACAGAAAGAGCAAAGATATTTGTTTTAAATTTCCTGATTTGACTGCTAATTTTCCATTATATCAGTATTATGATTCTTTTTTATATAACGAATATAATCTTATTGGAAATAAGTTTGAAACTAATAGTTCTGCTTCAGAAGGGCTATTTTCTACATCAGACGATTTTTATATTACTAAACATTTAATTCCCGAACTAAAAAAAGTGGATTTCTTCCTGAAAATAGAATCAGAAACCTCTTCATTTTCAAGTAAATTACTGATTACTAAATTATTAATAACCCCTCAAATAATAACAGCTTATACTGTAGAACACACTAAGCTAAAATCAAAAAACAACTTAATATTCGAATAATGCCTAAACGTAAAAGAACTAAAATAGTAGCTACCCTAGGGCCAGCTACTAACAAAAAAGAAGTACTGAAACAAATGTTAGAGGCAGGAGTGGATGTCTTCAGAATCAATTTCTCCCATGCTGATTATGAGGATGTCAAAGAGCGCATAAAAATGATTCGAGAACTAAGTGACGAGTTTGGATATAATACCGCTATACTAGGAGATTTACAAGGACCTAAACTAAGAGTTGGCATCATGGATGGTGATGTAATAGTAAACAAGGGAGACTCTATAGAGTTTGTTACAGGAGAGCCCTTTAACGGTACTGCTGAGCGAGTATACATGAATTACAAAAACTTTCCTAAAGATGTTAAACCTGGAGAACAAGTCTTGCTTGATGATGGAAAATTAATTTTCGAAATCATTTCTTCTAACAAAAAAGATACCGTTAAAGCTGTTGTTATTCAAGGAGGTCCATTGAGATCAAAAAAGGGTGTAAACCTCCCTAAAACAAATATTTCTT
>CAVYIL010000217.1:0-6924 GCA_963768325.1 uncultured Flavobacteriaceae bacterium
TACCCGCTCTAACCAAAAAAGATATTAAAGATGCCATTTTTGCTTGTGAACAAAAGATGGATTGGATAGCTTTGTCTTTTGTTCGTCATTCTGAGGATTTGATAACTTTGCAGAACCTCATAAAAGAACATAGTGAATATAAAATCCCAATTATTGCTAAAATAGAAAAACCTGAAGGTGTAAAAAATATCGATACCATAGTTTCACACTGTGATGGTTTAATGGTAGCTAGAGGTGATTTGGGGGTAGAAATCCCTGCTGAAGAAGTTCCTCTTATTCAGAAAAACTTAGTTCTAAAGGCTAAAACTGCTAGAATACCTGTTATAATTGCTACACAGATGATGGAGACTATGATCGATAGCCTTACTCCTACTCGTGCAGAAGTAAATGACGTAGCAAATTCTGTTATGGATGGAGCAGACGCTGTAATGCTATCTGGCGAAACTTCTGTAGGGAAATATCCTGTTCAGGTTATAGAAACAATGTCTAAAGTAATTACTAGTGTTGAGAATTCGGATTTGATATCAGTTCCTCAAAACCCTCCCCACATAAGAACAAATCGCTTTATCACTAAGTCTATTTGCTATCATGCTGCTCATATGGCTAACGAAATAGAAGCAAAAGCTATTTGTACACTAACAAATAGTGGATATACTGCTTTCCAGATTTCTGCTTGGAGACCGGGTGCTCATATTCTTGTTTTTACCAACAATAGAAGAATTCTTTGCCAACTAAATCTTTTATGGGGGGTTAAAGCTTTTTTCTACGACAAACAGGTTAGTACCGATGACACTGTTGAAGATGTTAATAAACTTGCCTTGAAACGTGGGCTTGTAAACAAAGGCGATATGTTAATTAATTTAGCTGCAATGCCAATTACTGACAAAGGAATGGTTAATACTCTTAGAGTATCTCAACTATAAAGTTGTTAATTCATTTACTATTATTAACAAAAAAGACTTAACTCTGTAAAAATCCAGTAGCTAAGTCTTTTTTTTGAGACACAAGGTGCTATGAAAAAAAATAAGTGTAATTGGTGTACCAAAAGTCCTTTATACGAAGCTTACCATGACACTGAATGGGGTGTTCCTCTACATGATGACCAAATGTTATTCGAGTTCCTGATTCTAGAAACTTTTCAGGCAGGATTAAGTTGGTTTACGATTTTGAATAAACGCGAGAATTTTAGGGCTGCCCTAAATCAGTTTAATTATAAAATAATAGCGAGCTACGACGAAACCAAAATAGAAGAATTATTATTGAATTCAGGGATTATTCGTAATAGATTAAAGATTAAATCAGCAATTACCAATGCTCAGAATTTTATTAAAATCCAAGAAGAGTTTACCAGCTTTGATAAATACATCTGGGGTTTTGTTAATGGAAAACCTATCCAAAATAAGTGGTCTAATCATAAAGATTGTCCTGCACGAACAGAAGTATCTGATAGGATCAGTAAAGATTTAAAAAAAAGAGGATTCAAATTTGTTGGCTCTACTTTAATCTATGCGTTTATGCAAGCTATCGGAATGGTAAATGACCACGAAATTGGTTGTTTTAGATATAATGAAGTCTATAAATCATAGTTTTAGTCCAAAAGCTAAATCTCCTGCGTCCCCAAAACCAGGTATAATATATTTTTGATCATTTAATTTTTTGTCTATTGCAGCGATCCACAAATTTGTATTTTCTGGAAAAATATTTTTAATATAATCAACACCTACTTCAGACCCTAAAACCGAAACTATATGTATCTGTCTTGGAACACCATGTTTTTGCATAGCCTTAAAAGTATTTTCCAAAGTTTTACCAGTAGCTAACATTGGATCAATAATAACTAGTGTTTTATCCTCTAATGACGGAGATGCTAAATAATTCACAACTACTTCAAAATCATTACTGTTATCGGAATGTTTTCTAAATGCTGAGATAAATGCATTTTCTGCCTTGTCAAAATAATTAATAAGTCCTTGATGTAATGGAAGACCTGCGCGCAAAACAGAACATAATACTAGTTTATTATTTGGCAAATAAACTTCTTTAGTTCCAAAAGTGGTTTGGACAGTTTTAGAATCATATTCTAAGCTCTTACTTAACTCATACCCCAAAACCTCTCCTATTCGTTCTATATTTCTTCTAAAACGCATTGCATCTTTTTGTGTATTAGCATCTCTTACCTCTGCAATAAATTGATTTAAAAGGGAATTTTTTGTTTCAAAATTGTGAATAATCATATTTAACGTTGTTTGGCTTTTCTTACTGAATTATAAAAAAAATAATAAGGAAATAATAAATTCAAAAATACATCAAAATGCCTGAAACAACGCTCAAAAAAAACGTACTTTATTTAAGATATTTAATAAATTCCTTTCTGGGTATTTCTCTAGCTCCTATACTTGCTAAGTGTTCTGTATAGATTTGACAATCTATTAATTTTACTTTTTTTTGTTTCAGAAATTCGACAAGCTTAATAAACCCAAATTTGGAAGCATTACTAACTTTAGAAAACATGCTTTCTCCACAAAATATTTTTTTTTCATCTAGCCAAATACCGTAAAGACCTCCCACTAACTCTTCTTTTTGCCATACCTCTACAGACAGTGCGAATCCTTCTTCGTGCAATTTTACATATGCCTCTTGCATATCAGAAGTAATCCAAGTACCTTCTTGATTATGACGTATGGTATTTGCACAATTTTTTATTACTTCTTTAAAATTAGAGTTAAAAGTTACGCGAAACAGATTTTTTCGGATAACCTGCAACATACTTTTATGAATCTTAAGTTCTGATGGAAAAAGTATCATTCTAGGATCTGGACTAAACCAAAGAATAGGCTGCCCCTCATTATACCATGGAAAGATACCCAAACGATATGCTGTTAATAACCTATCTGTTGATAAATCCCCTCCTATAGCCAATAAGCCGTCTGAGTCTGCATCCGATAGAGCCGGAAAAATAATGGAATCAATGAGGATATACATTAATTATGATTTTATCTAACTTTCTAAATGTACTTGTGATATCATTTCCCTTATGAAATCACTTCAATACAAAAAGTCCAACTTATTAGGTGTTGGACTTTTATTATATATAGTTTTAATTCTTTCTGCTGTTTTAAATCCATTAAAGCGCCTTAAAAAGGCAAATCATCGTGATCTCCCTCAGATAAATCTGTTGCAGGTTCAAAAGTACTTGCCGCAGGCATAGGAGGAGTATCTGACGCAGGAGCTGAGGCTTGTGAACTTTCAATTCTCCATCCTTGGATTGAGTTAAAGTATTTAGTTTCACCCTGAGGATTTACCCATTCACGTCCACGTAAATTAATACTTATCTTTACATCTTGTCCAACTTGAAAATTGTTTAACAAATCGCATTTATCCTGAACAAACTCTACCATAATATGTTGTGGATATTGTTCTTCTGTAGTAACTACTATTTCTCTTTTTCTAAAACCATTACTGCCAAATGTTTGCGCTTCACCAATCATTTTTACTTTACCTTGTACTTCCATATTTATAAATTATTTTTTGCTGCTATAATATTCCAAGCGATATCTATATCATCTTGATTTAAATATTCTTGTGCAAATTTATGAATTTCTATTTTGTTAGCATACTCAATTTTATTCTTAATCTCGGATTTGCTTTTAATAAAGGCTTCAGCCGTATCTTTTGAAGGTATTTTTTCTACATTTGCTAATTTCCCCAAGTCGTTTCCTGTAAAAATAGTACTATTTTTCACATCTTCTGGCAAAGCATCAACTCCAATACCGATCGTACTAAGTGGCTTAGGAACCTCAAACAATCCCATATTAGCACGAGAATACCAATTTTCTCCCATACGAGCAACTTGATCGATTTTATATTGATCAATCTTACCATTTACACCAATAATGTTTTCTTTTACATGTATTAAAAGTACTTCACAAACAATTAAATTACCTGCTCCACCTTCATTTCCTAATGAAATTATTTCATTTACCTTACATTCAAATTGCACTGGAGACTCACCAACACGAAAGGGTTTAACTCTTTTAGATTTTATCATAGTGAGTCCAGATTTAGTAAACTCATTTACCCCCTCTGGATACTCTGTACTAGATAATGACATTTGTTGCACAATGTCATAATTAACTATATTTATTACTACCTCTTTAGTCGCTAATGCATTATCTAATGTGTGTTTTGTGGTATTATCTCTAACTCTTCTTGCTGGTGAAAAAATCAAAATAGGCGGATTAGCACTAAACACGTTAAAAAAACTAAAGGGCGAAAGGTTTGGGTTATCTTGTTTATCAACGGTACTTGCAAAAGCAATTGGTCTAGGACCTATCGCCCCGAGTAGCGTTCCGTGTAATTTTCCTATTGTTGCTTGTGTAGGATCAATGGTAATCATATTTTTTATATATTGAACAAATATAAATAAAGTTTATAGTCCATCTAACAATTTAATACCATTACGCTTTTAATTATCTAACTTTAAGCAATAAAGAAGCACTAAAACGTTTATATTTTGGACTCAATTATCATCATTTTTATATGAATTTCTCTGACGAACGTAATTTTTCAAGCTATTTTATTATTGTAGCCGTTATGCTTATAACTGGACTTGTTTTGTGGATTTCTTTGTTATTCTTTCAGCGTCTCAAAGAAGATGAACGAAACAAGATACAAGTTTGGGCTCAGTCTTACAAAGCATTAAACACACAAGACTCTAGTGATTATCTAGAGTTATCTTTATTAATAAGCGGTACAAATAGCTCTATACCAATAATAATAACGGATTCTAAAAATAATTTTATTAGAGACACATTACAAAACCTAGATATAAATTTTTTTCAAAATTTATCTGAAAAAATTATTAAAGACGAGAATAAATTAAAGTCTTACTTAAAAGAATTACAATCCAAAAACGAACCTATAAAACTTGACTTAGTAGGTACAGGAGCTGTTCAATATATACATTATGGAAATTCTGCCATTCTGAAAAAACTAAAATATTACCCTGTCGTAATCATCTCTATTATATTTTTATTGATAGGAGTTATATATTTCTTTTTTTCTACTTCTAAAATTAGTCAACAAAATAAATTATGGGCAGGTATGGCAAAAGAAACTGCTCATCAAATCGGAACACCTCTTTCTTCCTTAGTCGGGTGGAATGAAATTCTAAAATCTGAAAATGTTAATCCCGAATACTTAAGAGAAATAGAGAAAGACATCTCCAGATTAAAAATGATAACAGAGCGGTTTTCTAAAATTGGATCCATCCCAAAACTAGAAATTATGGATATTGTTAATGAGACAAAAGAGGCTTATACTTATCTACAATCCAGAAGTTCTAAATTGATTAACTTTTCTAACAGCTTACCAGATTACCCTATTTATGTTTCACTAAACTCCCAATTATATAGCTGGACGATTGAAAATCTCGTAAAAAATGCTATTGATGCAATGAGAGGCAAAGGGGATATTAATGTTATATTAACAGAGGATTCTAAAAGAGTCTATATAAAAATAGAGGATACTGGAAAAGGTCTTCCAAAGAGTAAATTTACTAAAATTTTTGAACCTGGTTATACTTCAAAAAGCAGAGGATGGGGCTTAGGTCTTTCACTCGCCAAAAGAATTATTGAGGATTATCATTTAGGAAAAATTAAGGTGCATAAATCTGAATTAGGTAAAGGAACAACTTTTCAAATTATGCTTAATAAATCTGAATCTCATGAATAGTACTAAATCTATAACTACTATTTAGTAAAAAAAGCACTTTTTTTATAAATAAAAACCCCTTAACTTTCAGGGAATTTAATTGATTAAAACACGATGAACTTAAGTACCTTAGATTACTCTATTATCATTTTTTTTTTCACAATTACATTAATCATAGGTGTTGTAGTTGCTAGGAAATCTAACAAAAATACTTCTGAATATTTTTTATCTGGTCGCAATATGCCTTGGTGGATACTAGGTATGTCTATGGTGGCGACAACATTTTCTACAGACACTCCAAATCTAGTGACTGATTTAGTCAGGCAAAATGGTGTCTCAGGAAATTGGGTATGGTGGGCTTTTTTATTAACAGGAATGCTGACAGTTTTTGTTTATGCTAAATTATGAGTGCACAAGCACGAGCTCGGCCGATGCCTCGTACCAGGCGTCGTTGCTGATGTTGACGTGAAAGTCTTCGTCGCGGTTTCGACTCTGAGCAGTCGGCTGCACAAAAACCATCTCGAAGCAGACGCTGGTGCCGAACCGCCAGTGGCGATCGCCGTCCTCGAGCACGAGAGGATCGTCCTTCGCACCGGGGGTCATGCTGGGGACGAATCCCGCCGCGTCGCGGATGAACTCGCAGGGAAGCGCGGACGCCCCCACGTCCAGAATCAACCCCGGGATGTACTCACCGAACGGGACCAGCTTGCGCTTGTCGTATCGGTCGAGGGCGACGAGTCGCCGATGTAAAACTCGGCATCTCCTCACAAAACTCTATGCACCAATTAAGGGTTGACCTGACACTGATACGGCTAGGACTAGACGTTGCCCTTAGATCAGTCAGACTGAGCTGGCGCCTTTGATATCTCAGTAAAGGGTATGCCTCTATCCTGTCCTTAGATATGTGAATACCCGTGTAAAAGGAGTGCTGCAGTGCCTTATAACTGTGTTGTTCTTGTCAAGCAGGTGCCTGGTACTCGGAAGAATATCCGGCAAGGTCATGAAGGATGACGGTACAGTCAACCGGGCGGCTCTGCCTGCTATTTTTAATCCGGAAGACCTTAATGCCCTGGAATTGGCATTGCAGATCAAGGATGAATTCGGTGGAAAAGTGACTGCTATCACCATGGGGCTCCCCAGCGCAGCAGAGACCTTGCGCCAGGCCCTGTATCGCGGCGCAGATGGGCCATTCTGGTTAGCAATTAAGAGACC
>CAVYIL010000218.1:0-10930 GCA_963768325.1 uncultured Flavobacteriaceae bacterium
ATACGGCAAAAAACCGCTTAAAAAAGCAAAAAACGGAATAAATAAGTATCTGTTTATCCAACCAAATATACCCCAACCTAAAGGCACTATCTCGTCAAGATTTCGTCCCTCATAGCTATTTAAAATTTTATAATCCGATGGTCCATAATACCAATCCATGGCATAATTAAGATCCCCTCCTTGTAATTCTAAAGGTATAGACGCAGAAAATTCTTTGGTTACCTTTATATCCTTATCCTCTAGTTCACTTGTACTTGCTATGTTTTTAGATGTAAAACTTGCTTTTTTGAAAGGTGTATCCGTAAGTAGTATTGATGTAAAGAAATGCTGGTTAAATGCTACCCAAGTAACATTAGAAGCTTCATCATCTGCAAATTCTCCTTGTCCTATATAATCATCTTTACCTCCATCATATTTAAATTTTAATTCTGTATATCGATTCTCATAAGAAGCACTTTTGGCATGTCGGATTCCTTGTAATTTCCAATCTAGATTAATAGACTGACTACTATTTATAACTTGCTGTAATCCTTGTGATCTAATGGTAAAATCTACCATATAATCATTAGGTTTTAGTTCATATCTATATTCTAGAAACTCAGTATCTGAAACTTTTAGTTTCATAGACAGAATTGTATTTTCTCCGTTTTTTGAGACGGTAGGCTCAAAAAACAAATCTTTCGTATTTAGAATACGATTATCTGTAGTACCAAAATTTATATTTAAAGAGGCGTTTTTACCATCTTTGATTAAATAAACAGGAACTGAATCATACGTTTTGAAATTCTTCAGTAATGCCTCTGCAATATATCCTCCTCTATTATTTATCTTTAGCCTTAGTACATCATTTTCTATTGTTGTGATATTATCTTTTGCAGAGGATAAACTTGCAGAATATGCAAACGCTCCTAATTGGGATTGAGCTTTAACTAAACTAAGAGAATCATTAGGTTTAGCTATAACAGGTTCCTCTTGTTGTACAAAACTAGTTGTGTTAGGAGTATCCGCATTCGATTTTTTTTCTTTTTCTACTTGGGATTGCTTTGCTTTCTGAGCTTCGATTTCCTCTGGAGTAGGCTGATTCATATAAAACATCCAAACGATAATACCGAATATGAGCGTAAATCCAATTACTGAATTAAGGTCAAATTTTTTTTCTTCCATTGATATTAGTATAAAAAGACTTTATATATTTGAATATCAAAAGCCTTTTAAGATTAAAATAAGTTCTTTCTTTTATTTTTCAATTATCTAGCCAATTATTATCCTTGTGATGCTTTGGCACTTTTTTTTGTTTTTGAATATAGTACAGCTGCTCTTACAAAAGCAACAAACAATGGGTGTGGATTAGCTACAGTACTTTTATATTCTGGATGGTATTGTACTCCTACAAACCAAGGATGGTCTTTAATCTCTACAATTTCTACCAAGCCTGTTTTTGGGTTTGTTCCTACGGTTTGCAACCCTGCATTTTCTAACAACTCCTTGTAATCATTATTATATTCATAACGATGACGATGACGTTCTGCTATTAATTCTTCTCCATAAGCATCAAACACTTTACTATTTTCTTCTATCTTACATTCCCACGATCCTAATCGCATAGTACCTCCCATTTCTGTAATATTTTTTTGCTCTTCCATCAAGCTAATAACGGGATTAAGAGTATTTTCGTCAACCTCTACAGAACAAGCGTCTGTTAATCCCAAAACATTACGAGAATATTCTATCACAGCCATCTGCATTCCTAAACAAATACCAAAAAATGGCAACTTATTTTCTCTCGCAAATTGCACTGCTTTTATTTTTCCTTCAATTCCACGTTCTCCAAATCCAGGAGCAACTAATACCCCGTCTAATTTAGATATTTTCTTTTTAATCGTTTTATCATCAATATATTCTGAATGAATACTGACGATGTTCACTTTTACCTCATTTTCTGCACCAGCGTGTATAAATGATTCTAAAATAGACTTGTATGAGTCTTGTAATTCTACATATTTACCGATTAAACCAATAGTTACTTCGCACTTAGGGTTTTTATGACGCTCCAAAAAACTGTTCCACTTTTCTAAATCAGGAACATCATCATCTCTTAAAACTAACTGTTTTAATACCACAGCATCTAATCCTTCTTCTAACATTAAATTTGGAACATCATAAATTGTTGATGCATCAATAGATTCGATTACAGCTTCTTGCTTTACATTACAGAATAAGGCTAGTTTTCTACGGATATCATCAGATAATTTATGTTCTGTTCTGCATACTAAAATATCTGCTTTGATACCACTTTCCATTAAGTGTTTTAACACTATGCTGAGTTGGCTTCGTTTTTAACTCTCCTGCTGCTGATAGAAAAGGGATTAATGTTAAATGGATTACCAGTGCATTGGTATCTCCTAGTTCCCACTTTAATTGACGAACGGCTTCTATGTATGGCAAAGACTCAATATCACCAACAGTCCCTCCTATTTCGGTTATAACTATGTCATAATCTCCTTTTTTACCTAAAATCTGTATTCGTTCTTTAATTTCATTGGTAATATGAGGTACAACCTGAACCGTTTTTCCTAGAAATTCTCCTCTTCGCTCTTTTTCAATAACACTTTGATAAATTCTACCAGTTGTTACATTATTAGCTTGAGAAGTGGGAGTATTTAAAAAACGTTCGTAATGCCCTAAATCTAAATCCGTTTCTGCTCCATCATCAGTAACATAACATTCACCATGTTCATAAGGATTTAATGTACCTGGATCAACATTAATATAAGGGTCTAATTTCTGAATTGTAACTCTGTATCCGCGTGCTTGTAATAGTTTTGCTAAAGAAGCTGCTATTATTCCTTTTCCTAATGAGGAAGAAACACCTCCTGTTACAAAAACATATTTGGTATTAGCCATGTAAACTAAAATTTGTTGGGTTGTATTTAAAATTTTGGGCAAAAATACGAAGAAGTCAATAAATAGACGATAGAAAAATATCTATTAATTTTTTCTAAATCATCAATTTAACTCGTTAAAATGAAAAACCTGTAAAATTCTAGTAAAAACAAGTGATACATAACTATATGGATAATTATTATTTCGTTGTTTTACAGATAAAAAAATAGTAATACCATTTTATTTATGAATTTATGACAAAAAAGAATGCCTTATTTCTTTATATATTCGATAGAGGAAAATCAAGCATAGCAGAGCTATGGATTATTTTTATCTAGAAGCAACAGATAGGTAAAAAGAATATTTTGTTTCGTAAATTGACGAAGAAAATGGTATAATTACTTCAATAATCTTTTCATATTCACATTTTCATAATTTCTTCGTACATACTCTAGCGCAGTCTTTAAAACTCCCCCCATAGATTTACAACGTCGGAATTTCAAATCCAAGGTAAACCCATATAGATGCTCTCTAAGTTCCATCAAGTTTTCTTTCGTAGAAATCGTATCTTTACACATACAATCAACTAAAACATTATACCTAGAGCGGGCATTTATTATTCGTTTTGCTAAAATTGAACGTTCTTCTTTTTTATATTGTTCTATAGAACTAGGTTGTAACCTACCCATTACTAAATCAACCATTTTAAAATTTTCCTTAAAAAATTGTGGTTGGTATACTTTTAATTTTCCCTCATAGCATTGTTGGTCAAAATCAATTGCCCTAATCTTATATTCTACATGGTCAAAATCATGAGTAGGTACAATAACATAATTATAAGATCTCATATCACCAAGTAATCGCATCTGACATCGCTCATTAAACTTTACAAATTCTTTAGCTATCTGTGCTTTAGCTTGGTCGCTCAACTCTGGTAAAAAATCTTTTATAAATATATCTCCAGGAATACCTGCAATATGCTCCTCTATCAAAGTATTTTTGTATACCAAAAAATTGATTCGATTAGGCGAAAACATATGTTCTAGTTCTAATCCATATATCCTAGAAGCATCTGCCTTTTTTACATAAATATATGTATAATTATCATTCAGGATATTCCTTATTCTAACCCTAAAAGGTTTCGAATTTCCGAAAGTACAATAATCAATCGCATCAATGTTTAAAAATTCGATAGCATCCTCATTACCATCAGAATGTAATATAGTATATACTTTTTTCAGACTAGACTCTATCTCTGGTCGTTCATGTTCTTCATAAAATACTCGTACCCATAATGTATCTTCTTCTTTACTATCATACACCACAATTGATCCCGAAAAACGCAATAAATCATCATAAAACACTGGTATTTTAATCTTACGGTTACACTCACTTAGATAAGCATCCAACAAATCGTTTATAGGATAAGTTGGTTTTTTCTGAGACATTAACTTTTCTTCCATACTCTAATAACAGAATCACAATATAGAGTTAAATTATTAAAGGCACAAAACATAATAGATACAAGAACTCAAAGTCATAATAGTTGTTTTTTATTTACACCATTTTTCTTATGAATTTACTGTGAAATAAAATACCTTATTTTTATATATGCGATAGAGAAAAATCAAGCATAACGGCACTACAATTTATTTTTATCTGGAAACAGAGAGGAAAAAAGAATATTTTATTGCTGTAAAACGGTATTGCTATAAATAACAGTTGTAACATATGTCTCATACTGTCTCGTTTCTTTACAGTCGACTAGAAATAATATATTAATGTAACAAAAACAAGTACTGTACGTCTTATTAGCATATAGCTCTCTAAAAAACTAAGTGAAATTGGAAAATAACATACTTACCATAAATAATTTAACCAAAAAATATGGTTCAATTACAGCTGTCAAGGATTTATCCTTTACCATTCAAAAAGGGAATGTATATGGGATTCTAGGTCCTAACGGAAGCGGAAAATCAACAACTTTGGGAATAGTACTTAATGTAGTCAATAAAACCGAAGGTAATTTTATTTGGTTTGATGGTAAAACATCTACACACCAAGCCCTTAAAAAAGTAGGAGCTATAATCGAGCATCCTAATTTTTATCCATATATGACAGCAACTCAAAACTTAAAATTAATATGCATCATAAAAGATGTTCCTCCCAAAAAAATAAATGAAAAACTAGAAATAGTAGGACTGCTAGATAGAAAAGATAGTTTATTCAAAACTTTTTCATTAGGTATGAAACAACGTTTGGCAATTGCATCTGCTTTATTAAACGATCCCGAAATCTTAATACTAGACGAACCTACTAATGGACTTGATCCACAAGGTATTCATCAAATTAGAGAAATCATAAAAGGAATAGCCTCCAAAGGAACAACTATTCTTTTGGCCTCTCATTTATTAGATGAAGTAGAAAAGGTATGTTCTCACGTTGTCATTATTAGAAATGGCAGAAAATTATACTCAGGTCCTGTAGATGGTATTAATGCTAATCATGGTTTCTTCGAACTAAAAAGCAATCAAAATAAAGCTTTAATGGAATGGTTAACCACTCATCAAAGTTTTAACACTATAAAAGAAGATCCTAATGAAAATAAAGTCATAGCTTTTTTAAAAGAAGAACTTGATGCAGAAAATCTAAACAAACAAGTTTTTGAAGCAGGTATTATACTCACCCACCTCGTAAAACGAAAAGAAAGTTTAGAGGAACAATTTCTACAATTAACTAATAACCTAAACTAAGGAAATGCTAAGATTATTAAATATTGAATTTCAAAAACTGAAATATAACAAGTCGGTAAAGATTATAACAATTACATACTTTGTATTAATTACTTTTATAGCACTTATCGCTTCCATAGAAATTAATTTTTTTGGCATTAAATACAGAATTGCAGATCAAGGAATTTTTAATTTTCCATATATCTGGCATTTTACATCTTTTATAGCATCTTGGGCTAAGTTATTTTTAGCTATAGTAATCGTTTCGATGATAGCTAACGAATATAGTTATAGAACATTAAAACAAAATTTAATAGATGGTCTTAGCAAAAAAGAATTTATTGCATCTAAGTATCTTACGGTCATCGTATTTTCTTTAATATCTACCATTTTTTTATTTATCATCTCCTTGATCCTTGGACTAAAATTCTCTGATTATAATGAATTTTCTATAATTTTTTCTGACCTAGAATACATATTGGCATATTTTGTGAAATTATTAGGATTCTTTTCTTTTTGTATGTTTTTAGGAATTTTAATAAAACGTTCTGCATTTGCTCTAGGATTTATGATTATTTGGTGGGTAATTGAAAATATAATATTTCTGCTCTTAAAATATCAATTATTCAAAGAAACTAATATTGCTGAAAACATTGTACAATTCTTTCCCTTAGAATCAATAAGTAACCTCATTAAAGAACCAATTACACGACTAAATTTTATACAATCAACAATGGGTCAAATAGGCTCAAAATTAGAAATAGATTATTCAATCCACTGGTACCAAATCTTAGTAGTATTAATTTGGTCTATAATTTTCTTAAAATTATCACATTTAACATTGGTAAAAAGAGATTTATGATACATTTGGGAAATCAAATCCCCAAAATCATGAAATTCTATTGTTCCTTTTTATTGTTTATATCATGTTTTTCCCTTTTTTCTCAAGGAGAAGCTAATAATTGGTATTTTGGTAATTATGCTGGTTTAAGCTTTAATACCACTCCGCCAACCGCATTAACCGATGGGAAAATTAACACCTTAGAAGGTTGTACATCTATTTCGGATGCTTCAGGTAAATTGCTATTCTATACAGATGGAATTACTGTTTGGAATCGCTCGCATGCGGTTATGCTAAATGGAGATGGGTTAAAAGGCGATAAGTCAAGTACAACCTCTGGACTAATTGTACCACAACCCAATACTATTGACAAGTATATCATTTTTACGGTTGATGAACCTAGCCATTTAAACCCAACAAACGACGGATTCATGTACTCCATTGTAGACATGACCCTTGATGGAGGAAATGGAGCAATCATATCCGGAAAAAAAAACATTCAATTAGTTACATATAACGCCTCAGATCCTATAGAAAGTAAATACAAATGTTCTGAAAAAATTACAGCCGTAAAAAGCGATGATTGTGATTCATTTTGGGTAATTACACACTTTGTCAATAAATTTTATGCTTTCGAAGTAGATGCTACTGGTGTGAAATCTACCCCTGTAATATCTACTGTAGGTGTTACAGTACCGCTTTCTGGATACAGACGTAATGCCCTTGGGTATATCAAAACATCCACAAAGGGAGATAAGCTAGCTGTAGCACATTTAGGTTTAACCAATATTACTGGTGGTGATGGACCTGGAAAAGTATTACTCTACAATTTTGATAATACTACAGGTATAGTTAGTAATGAAATAGAGCTCTATAATGGGGACGCACCTTATGGCATTGAATTTTCACAAAACGGACAACGTCTTTATACTTCTGTTGGTATTGGAGATACTGGATATGGTGGAGGTGGATTTATTTTACAATATGACCTTAGTTTACCAGACTCACAAATACCATCAAGCGGCAAACGAATACTCAACGAGAATGGAGTAGATAACTTTGCTTTTCAAGCTGGAGCTCTGCAAATAGGACCAGATGGAAAAATTTATCAAGCTTTACATAGTCCATTAACTACCAATGGAGATTATTTAGGTGTAATAGAAAATCCTGAAGAAATAGCTTCTAAAGTAATTTATAAAGAAAAAGGAATATTAGTAAACATAGATGGCAGTAGAAGTTCTCAAATGGGTCTCCCTCCTTTTATTCAGTCTATTTTTGCCAAAACTATCGATATTATTAATAATGGAACTGTCAACGAAGTAAACCTAAATCTTTGCAAAGGAGAAACCTATCGATTATCATACGAAAATATACCTATCGCCACCTACACTTGGTATGTAGATAACATCTTAAGTACAAATAAAACACATTATCTAGATATTTCTTCCAAAGGTAATTACAGATTAGAAATCGACTTAAATGATGGTAGCTGCCCTCTTAAAGGCGTAGCAAATGTTTCATTATTTGCCCCCCCAACTGGTAACCCATCTACATTAATACAATGCGATGCGGATCAAAATTCTTTTGATGGGTTAACGATATTTAATCTTAAACAAGCAGAAATACAACTAACGGGTGGACTTCCTAATTTATCCGTATCTTTTTTTGCAGATATAGCAAGTGCAACTGCTGGAAATCCCATTATTGGTAATCCCAATATATTTGAAAACACAATTGCCAATCAAAAAATATATGTAAGGGTAACAGACAACAATACCACATGTTTTGGAATTACTACCCTTGATCTTTCCACTAGTAATACCACAGCCAATGATGCTACACTCACAGAATGTGAGGATGATGGCACAGAAGATGGAATTAAAGAATTTGACCTCTCTATTGCAAATAGTCAAATACTAAAAGGACTCAACAGCTCAGATTATACTATATATTACTATGTAACATTAGAAAACGCTTTAAGCGAAACTAACCCTATTAAAAAACATACAAACACTACTCCATATACTAATGGACAAGATATAATCTATGCCAGAGTAGAAGACAACCTTAATAATTGCTATGGGATTAACAAAGTACAACTAATCCTTAACCATTTACCCGATATAAAAGATAATGACAATTTTTATTTATGTAAAAATCAAAATTACACAAAATTAAGTGCAGGCATATTACCAAATGATAACCCTAATGGTTATACCTACTTATGGTCAACCAATGAAACCACAGAAACAATCCAAGTTAATCAAACAGGAACATATTCTATTGTTGTTACTAATACCCTAACCGGATGTTCTAAAAAACGAACAATAGAAGTCTTAGCTTCAGAACCTGCTACAATAAAATCTATAACAATTAATGACCTCAGTGATAATAATACTGTTACAATTATAGCAGAAGGTATTGGTAATTATGAGTTTGCTTTAGAAATAAACCAAAATCTAAGTAGCTACCAAGATAGCCCTACTTTTTCTGATGTTCCTCCAGGACTTCATCGAGTCTTTGTCAAAGATAAAAATGGTTGTTTGCCACTAACATTTAAAGACATAACTATAATTGGATTTCCAAAATATTTTACACCTAATGGAGACGGTATACATGAAACATGGAACCTAGAAGGAATATCCGATGAAACACTGTTAAATTCTAAGATTTATATATTTGATCGCAGCGGCAAGCTCCTCAAGCAAATTGCACCTAATAGAATTGGTTGGAACGGAAAATATCAAGGTCAATTAATGCCATCCAGTCAATATTGGTACCGTTTAGAGTTAACAGACGGTAGAGTACTGACTGGAAAATTCTCTTTAATTCGATAACCTACTTCTCCCATAAACGTTACTATTGTCCCCTTATTAGAAATCTTTTTTGATTTCTAATAAGGGGACAATAATGAACACTAGACACCTATATATTTATCTATAAACCATTTAATACCATATTATTAGTATATTCGCTCCAAATATTTTAAACTTAATGAAAAAAATAATACGAACCCCCTTATTATTTATCTTAACACTATTCAATATCAATGCTCAAAACACGCCTACAGACTGTATAAACGCAATAGTCATTTGTGGAAATACTGATCTAGAACTAAATTCTAACGGTATTGGTATTGATGATTTTGCTTTACCAAATAATAATCTTCCCAGCTGTGGATTTGTCGAGAACCAAAGTTTATGGCTGAAGGTAAATATTGTTCAATCTGGCACACTAGCTTTTACAATAACCCCAGAATCTACAGATATAAATGAAGATTATGATTTTGCAATATATGGACCTAATGTTAGCTGTACCAATCTAGCCAGTTCTATACGATGCTCATCTACCAACCCATTTTTTGTAAATATACCTACAACCAAGGGACTTAACGATATTGAAACAGATGAAAACGAAGGACCCGGAGAATTAGGAAACGGTTTTGTAAAATCTATTAACGCAGTTGCCAGTGAAGAATACTATATCTTAATTGATAATTATTCTGAAAATGGAGGTTTTAAACTAGAATTTACAGGAACAGCAAAATTCTCTGACCTTCCTATTAACGCTGCTGGATCTTTAGACCTTAATCAATCAGAATGTGATATTATTGGAGATCCTACGGATGGTAAAACTAACTTTGATATAGAAATAAATACTAATGCTATAAAAGGATTGCAAACTAATGTAAATATAACATATTATAATTCTGACAAAAATGCAAACATAGGAAATAACCCCATTACAAGTCCATATTTAAGCACTAAAACCAACCAAACAATTTACATCAGAATCGAAAATACAATTACAGGATGTTTCATTATTGAAACATTCGATATAAACACCCTACCAAGACCCCAAATAGTTACCCCTACTCCATTTGCATTATGTGATAATGATGATGATGGAGATAATACGAATGGATTTGCTCTTTTTAATCTAGGTGATAAAAGAAATGAAATATTAAAAAACTTAAACCCTTTAAATTACCGCCTCACATACCACCAATCACAAACTGATGCAGACACTAATAATGCGCCTATTAATGAAAATATACCATTTGCCAATACAGCAAATCCCCAAACTATATTTGTAAGGACAGAAAAAATAAATCAAACCGCATGTTATAACACTACACAACTAGAATTAAGAGTAAACTCTCTACCTGTATCAAATCCAACTACCTTAATACAATGTGATGTGGACTCAGATCCTTTTGATGGCATTATAATATATAATCTTAAGGAAGCTAATAATCAATTAACAGCAGGAAACACTAACACAACAGTATCTTTTTATACCGATGTAAAACATGCAAATTCAGGAAACCCTACCATTAATAAACCAGATTCTTTTACTAATACAATAACAAATCAAAAACTATATGCAAGAGTAACTGATAACAATACGAAATGTTATAATATTACATCACTTGAACTCAAAACTAGTACATCATCTGCTAATGATGCGATAC
>CAVYIL010000219.1:0-7339 GCA_963768325.1 uncultured Flavobacteriaceae bacterium
CCTGAACTAATGGTTCATAAATAAATGCTGCAATAGCATTTTTGCTAATTAAATTTTTCAATTCCTCTAAAACATTATTTATATTTTCAGTGTTAGGAGTAGGAATACGTTTGACATCGATAAAAAAATCTTCAAACGGACCATTATATACCGATAATCCAGATGTAGACATTGCCCCGAAGGTATCTCCATGAAAACCATTTGCAAAAGCCAAAATTGTATTTCGCTTTTCTCCTCTGTTATGGTGATACTGTAAAGCCATTTTTATAGCTACTTCATTTGCAGTAGAACCATTATCAGAAAAAAATATTTTTTGTTGATTATCCGGTAGGATTTTAATTAATTCTTCAGATAACTTAATAGCAGGTTCGTGTGTAAATCCAGCAAATACGATTTGATCCAATTGTTGCATTTGTTCTGTTACTTTCTTTATAATAAAGTCATTACAATGACCATACATAGCTGTATACCAAGATGCTATTCCGTCAATATATGCCTTGCCATTTTCGTCATATAGTAAGACCCCTTTTGCTTTTATTATAGGTAAAGCATCAGGGTAAATTTTGTGTTGGGTTAATGGGTGCCAAAGGTGTTTTTTATCTCTCTCTGCTAGGCTCTGGTTTGATAGAGTGTTATTTTTCATAATTAGGTTCGTAAAGAATTAATTAATACCATTTTTCTCATGAATTTACTGCAATAAAACATTCTTTTTTCCTATCTGCTTCCAGATAAAATAAACCGTAGCACTGCTATACTTGATTTTTCTCTATCGCATATATAAAAAAATAAGGGATTTTCTTTTATAGTAAATCCATATTGGAAATGGTATAACCAGATACTCTCACTGAAGTTTATTTTTCTGGATTATTATTTTATAATTTTTTTTAAGTTGTTTCTGAATAAATCTGCGTACTCCTCAATTACTTTTTTATCAAAATAAGGTTCCTCGTCGATTCTTCCTATTACATTAACAGCAGTCATTTTTTTTATAATATCTTCGGTGGTTTTATGTTCATTACCTGTAAAAATAAGGGATACAGAATGTCCTTTTTCTTTTAAAACTTGAATAGACATCAATGTGTGGTTAATACTACCCAAATAGTGTCTAGAAACCAAGATAACATGACAATCTGGTTTAATAATATCAACTATTGTGTTTTTATCATTTAATGGGACTAACAATCCTCCAGCTCCTTCTACAACCAAATAATTATCTGTTTCAGGATATTTAATCTCATCTAATCTAATAGTAATGCCTTCGATCTCTGCAGCTGCATGAGGACTCATAGGGGTTTGTAAGGCATAACTATTTTTATGAAATTTTGATGTAGAATTAGAGACTAATTTTTTTACTTTATCAGTGTCTGAATAAGCTAAATCCCCTGCTTGTATTGGTTTGTAATAATCAGCTTTTAATGCTTCAACAACAATTGCAGATACTACTGTTTTACCAACTTCGGTTCCTATGCCCGTAATAAATATTTTTTTACTCATCTATATTAAATTCTTGACCACAATCACTACATCTATATTTCATTTTTTGGTAGATAGGTAACAAAAATAATATGAAACCAAAAAGGAAAAAGATTAGCGCTTTAAAACTATCAATTGTAGTAGCCAGAATTATTTTTTTTCCATTACATTTTGGACAAAGTATAGAGCTTTTTGTCGCATCCGTAGAATATTTTTCTATACCTTCTAATACTTGTAATGCTAAGGCTTCATCTTTAGCATTAACTCTAATTTTCACCCCTCCAATAGCATTACTAACTATTGGATCGGTATCAATAGTATGCATATCCTTCATGAATACCTGTATACCTTCTGCTTCTAACCTTCCTTTAATAATTAACGCTTCCGCAGAATATTGAAAAATAGCTACTGTTTTAAATTGTTCTTTCATATTGCTACAAAAGTACTTAACAATTGTAAAACTTTTACTATTTCTTCTTTAGTATTGTAAGAATGTAGACAAAAACGTAATCGTTCTTTGCCTTGAGTAACAGTTGGTGATAATATGGGTTTTATGTCAAACCCATATTTCTGAATTTCGGATGCAATTATTTTAACCTTATTAGCTCCAGAGACAACACAACAATGAATTGCAGAATCGCTTTCTATAAACAATGATTTCAGATTTAAAATTAGTAGTTGATTTTTAAAAAAAGAAATGTTTTCTCGAAGTTTTTTAATAGAATCAGTTGTTTCGAGTTCTTTATATGCAGCTAGTACAGTAGCAAGTGCATGTGGGGGTAGTCCTGTAGTATATATAAAACTACGTGCAAAATTAACCAAATAGCTTTTTAAATTTCCTGACCCCAATATTACAGCACCATGACATCCCATGGCTTTGCCAAAAGTGTTGATTCTGGCAAAAACTTTTTTCTCGATCCCTAGTTCCTGAACGATACCTTTACCTTGAGTTCCGAATACCCCAATTGCGTGCGCTTCATCTATAACTAAATGGCAATTGTATTTTGTACACAATTCGACTAATCCAATTAAATCAGGAGAATCACCATCCATTGAAAAAATAGATTCTGTAACAATATATATTTCTTCCTCATTTTTTGATTTTTTCAGAACAGAAAGCAGTTTTCTTTTTAAATTTTCTATATCATTATGTGCAAACTTGTATGATTTAGCATTGCTCATTTTCATTCCGTCTCTTATGGAAGCGTGGATTAATTCATCAAAAAAAACAGTGTCACCTCTTTGTAAAATAGAGGAAAAGAACCCTATATTAGCATCATATCCAGAATTAAATAACAAAGCGGTTTTAGCATTATGATACGCAGCTAACATTTTCTCTGTCTTTTCATATAATATATGATTGCCAGAAAGGAGTCTTGAGCCTGTTGCACCATTATAGTACACTTCTTTTTCTTTTATGATCTGAATGGTTTCATTATAAATATTTTTTGATCTGGCAAATCCTAAATAATCATTTGATGAAAAGTCTACGATGTTATGTTGATCTATCAACTCACGTAATTCGTTGTTTTTTAGTCTATTTTCTATTTTTTTTTGTAGTTTTTTTGGCAGCTCTAACATTTAGTAAAAATATAAATATTGTTGGTAAGATAAATATTTAATCTTTCGCTAAAAATATATTTGTTTTAAAACATTTTTCTTGTTTTTTGAGTAAACTTATTTCAAGAAAAACACTACAGTAACTAGGGGAAAAACGGACAAACATTATTAAATGCTCAAGTTTTATTTGATGAACCTATATGTTTTGAGGTTTTTTGTTGGAAGTCTTAAGTAATTAACTATTTTTGCTGTAATATATATAATGTTTTTAACCAATTATTACAGATGTTACAATTTTATTTTAATTTAATAATCTCCTTATTTAAGGGAGGTGATTTCAATTTTCAGTATTTAGAAACCCTATCTTGTCTAATAATATTTTTCTACTGTTATTGGGGAAGACAAAGATTTTTTTGTGATCTAAAAAATTAAATTAAGGCTATTTCTGAACTAAAGAATTATAATAAGCAAGATTGCTTTTCGCGTATAACAAGACTAGGAAAAACTATTTAATATTTTATTGTATAAAGGCTTAATTATGCAATTAAGTTCTTGGAATACGGTTAAATCTTTGCGATATTCTTAATGTTCTCCACTTTAATTTATTTAAGGGAATTAATCTTTTTATTTCGAATAAAAAATGAGCATTCTTAGTTAAGGAACAAAATCTTATATATGTATTAACAACAATCTTACACATTTTTAAACCTTTTTTAATCATTACACAATGACAAAATTTTATTTAAAATTATTTGTCCTTTTATTAGGGGTAAATATTACAATTGCTCAATCATCAGAGATTAATCCTATCGCTGTAATTAAAAAATATCTAATAGATTCGGGAATGAATCAAGAGGATATAAACGACCTAAAAATCCAATCAACTTCTTTTTCTAAAAGCATGAATTTGACCAATGTTTATGTTATTCAGCAACATAATGGAGTGCCATTAAGAAATGCAATAGGTAGTTTTGCTATAAAAGAGGGCAAAGTCGTTTTTTATAGAGGAAACTATATCGCGAATGTTTCAGCAAAGATAAATACGACAAGATATACAATAACCCCAGAAAATGCAGTTAGAAATGCTTCAGCATCTCTCGGATTAGAAGCGGTAAATGGTATAACGTTAATTGAGAATAATTCATCAATAACTAATTCATTCCTTTTTTCCAAAGGCAATATTTCTAGCGATCAAATACCAGTATCATTAGTATATGAGCTGAAAGATAATAAACTGATATTATGTTGGGACATAAGTATTCATATTAAAAATGGTAAAAATGCGTATAGTATGAGGATAGACGCAACAAATGGAGTATTACAAAGTAAGAACGACATGGTACTTCATTGCTCTTTTGGAAACCATTCACATTCTGTAAAAAAGAGCAGAAACAAGTACTCTGTACTCAAGAATTTAACCACTACTTCAACCATGTTGGCTACCCCTAGCTACAATGTTTTTTCTTTACCAGCAGAAAGTCCTAATCACGGAGAAAGAAAGCTAGTTTCAGGGATCGAAGACGCTGAAGCATCGCCTTATGGATGGCATGACACTAATGGAGCGGCTGGAGAAGAGTATACCACTACGAGAGGAAATAATGTATTTGTGTCTGAAGATTTAGATGGGGATAATGTACCAGGAAATCAGCCTGATGGAGGAGATAATTTAATATTCGACTTTCCGTATGATCCATCGGCTACTGTTCAGACATTTCAGGATGCCTCTATGACCAATTTATTTTATGTGAACAATGTTATGCATGATGTGTGGTATAAATATGGATTTGATGAAGATTCGGGAAATTTTCAGGTAAACAACTACGGGAAAGGAGGAGAAGAAAAAGATGAGGTTATTGCAGATGCACAAGATGGATCAGGAACTAGTAATGCAGATTTTATGACATTACCTGATGGTGAAAATTCAAGAATGCAAATGTATCTATATAATCCATCTACTCTTTTATTTACTGTTAATAACACAGATTTAAAAGGAACCTATGAAGTTTTAAATAATAATTTTGACTGGATTAAGAAGGATCCGCCAACATTACCAGATAGTTTGAATGAAGATTTGGTGTTAGCTGTTGATGACAATGGGGGAGTAGTAGGGAAGGATGAGAATGATGCGTGTGATGACTTGATTAATGCAGCAGATCTTAAAGGGAAAATAGCTGTGGTAAGAAGAGGTGATTGTGACTTTGTGGATAAAATTAGCAAATGTAATTCAGCAGGTGCAAAAGCAGTAATAGTTGTTAATAATCAACCAGGGGATGTCACTATGGGTGGTTTGTTTGCTTTTATACCTGCTGTAAGTATTAATCAAGAAGATGGAGAGGCTCTAATTGCCAAAATGGCAAAAGAAACTGTTAATGTTTCATTGTCAACCAAACAATCTAAAGATTTTACAGGTACTGATGGAGCCTTTGATAATGGAATTGTAATGCATGAGTATGGGCATGGTATATCTATTCGACTTGCTGGGGGAGCAATGAATACTAGCTGTTTGGATAATGCCGAACAAATGGGGGAAGGTTGGTCTGACTGGTTTGGGTTAATGATGACTATTGAGGAAGGGGATAAGGGAACAGATTCTAGAGGAGTAGGTACATTTGCTTCGGGAGAGGATGTCACCCATAAAGGAATAAGAGTTTATCCTTATAGTACAGATAAGAGTATAAACCCTGTTACTTATGAAGATGTTAATGATAAAGTAAAATTCACTAAGCCTCATGGTATCGGATCAATATGGGCTTCTATTCTTTGGGATATGACATGGGCATTTATCGAGCGTGATGGGTTTGATCCAGATCTTTATGAGGGTACTGGAGGGAATAATTTAGCTATGCAGTTGGTAATAAATGGGTTAAAGATTCAGCCATGCAGTCCAGGTTTTGTTGATGGTAGGGACGCAATTCTTGAAGCAGCGAATCATCTTCCTAATAGTGAAGAAAATAAATGTTTGATTTGGAGTGTTTTTGCTAACAGAGGGGTTGGGTATTCTGCTTCTCAAGGATCGTCTAATGATAGAACGGATCAGAAGGAGGCTAATGACCTGCCTCCCGATACAGAGTTGGATTGTTCTAAAATATTAGTTGTAGGTGAAGTTAATGTAGGATTATTTAAGGTTGTGCCTAATCCCTCTAGAGGAGTATTTGATATTAAAGTTTCACAGAGTATTGGAGATAGTGTAATATCCGTTTTTGATATGAATGGAAGGGTTGTTTTTAAAGAAAAGACCGAAATATTAGATACACATAGTGTTAAAACTGACCTTAGGTCAGGAATTTATATTCTTAAGGTAGAAGCAGAAAATGGATCAGCGATTTCTAATTCTAAAATAATAATTAAATAACACCTTTATTCTGTTATTTTATGAATTTACTGCAAAAGAAAACGTACTTTTTTTACTTAGAAACAAATAAGAGAAAGAATATTTTATTGAGACAAATTCATGAGTAAAAAGGTGTAAATATTGTAAAAGGGTTTTTACAAATCACTAAAAAAGGAATTATCAATTAGATAATTCCTTTTTTAGTAGTTTAAATGGTAGGTCATTCTGAAAAATGGTATTGCTCTACAAAGCCTCTAATAAATGGATAAGAATCAATATCTAAGATCCAAAATACTATTCGATTAATACTTGGATATTAAAAAAGCATATGATTTGGTGCAAGGATTAAGAAATATATTCAATACAGCAATTTCTATTTAAGGACTTCATATACTAAACTAGCCCATTGATATAACAGGTTTTAAAGAATTTAATGCCATGACCAATGCTATAAGAATAAACTACAGATTTATCTTGAATTATTTTATTAATAGAAGCACTAATGCTTCTTCGTAACTATTCACCCAGTTAATTTATTTATTTTCAACGTGTTAAAAACGGTATTTTTATTTTAGTTAGCAATTTGTAAACTTTAAAATAAAATAATGACACTAAAATCAGGGTTTTGGTTATAAATCATCAATAAAATAAATATTTTTACACCAGATACTTAGAAATATTTAACAAAAAAGCTGAACAATTACGCTTCTTCCGATTTTTTAATGCCGAAATAAAAAAGTTCAGAGAGGTTAGAAATGTGTAATTCTTCTTAATATAGATTACTAGGGTATTTACGTAAATTATAACCTTTTTGGGATTGATCTCCCATTGATCCGTTCTGTGATTCATTTCAGAAGGAATAGAAAGCAAAAAAGTCCAACATTTCTGTTGGACTTTTGCTCCCCCTCTTGGGCTCGAACCAAGGACCCTTTGATTAACAGTCAAATGCTCTAACCAACTGAGCTAAGGAGGAAT
>CAVYIL010000220.1:0-5431 GCA_963768325.1 uncultured Flavobacteriaceae bacterium
AAAATCAGGCTGGCGACCAGGGCCACCGCCATGCCATCTGCCCCGCCGGGGTAGCCGCCGTAGATATTATTCGCAAAGGTATGAATATGCGAACCCGTGCGAGCAAAATGAGCCACCTTGATGAGCTGGTCATAATTGGTCTTCAAGTTCGCTCACCAACGCGGCATGGTGCCAGTCGCTGGGTCGAAAGCCGCCGATTGAATTGGAAGAGATCTCCCCGATATGGGTGGGTGAATTCTCCGCACAGCCGATGGCCATTCCCGGCCTTCCAGCCCGATTAACAACCTCAAATGACAGATCCACTTCCTGCCAGCATGCCACCGATTCCCAGGGGGATCCGGCCCGAATTGGCCGTCCATAAGTAGATAACCAAGGAGCAGTTGTCAATAAAATCGATCAGCGGTTCCTGGGCGTAGCTTAGCATCACCGGCACAAACAAGGTTTTCCGGGACCGGGATACCGTAGGCACCGCCGCAAACTGCCACCCGGCTGTCCTCATCCGGCCGCCGGGCCTGGATATGGGCCAGATCATCCCCCTCCCCCATGATCACCGAGGATGGTGAAGTAGCGATCACCTCGTCCAGTTCAGCTTTGGTCCAGACCATGCGGCGTTTGGTGGATGTACAGTAGACGCCGGTATTTAAAGCCAGCTCGTAGCCAGCCTGGTAGACCCGGTCTGCCAGGTCATCATCAGTGGTTAAAAGATGTCCTTTTCCCACTTAACATCATATTTCTTTACTAATTTCTGGATCGGTTTTTGAATATATTCGACATCAAATTCCCGTTCTTCCACGATCGGCCCGGTTTCCGCTTTATCTAGTACTGAGTGTAATCTTCCTCTTGTTCTCATAATTCAATCTCCTTCTTCTACAGAAATCACTCATGCGATCACAATCCAATATTTCTTCCCTTATCTAGGACCGGTCCATCATACAAACCAGCAATGGTAGCGCCACTTGGTGATATTCAATCCAATGAGAGATTTGATTGTGTTCATAATATTCCCGTTCGCTCTAGCAAACCTGCTCTTGCCTGCTTGAATTCTTAATTAACTCCTCTCATCCAGGAAAAGGATCTCCCGATCCTTCATAAGGATCTTGCCGTCTGACAATAGTAGTAGCGACATCCTCTTTGCGGGAAAAATTCACCAATCTGGGATGGAAGACTCAATGAAGGCTGACTGAGGCGTGAATCTCCAGATCAACCAGGATCAAATCCAGCTTTTTTACCCTCTTCCAAGCAACCCAGATCCCTCAGGTTCGCCAAAACGCATATGCCCCACCTTCGCAGGCCATATTCAGCACATCCTCAGGGGTGATAATCTCAGGGTCAATAAGGTGGGGCTTTCTGCAGATTGGCTGTCCATTTGAGTACATCCATCATTTCCTGACCACAGCCGACTGCCTGGCCATCAGTGCCCAGGGCTACTCGAACACCTTACTTCCGAAATTTATCAACTGGACATATACCTGTCCCGATGAACATATTGCTTACTGGATTGTGAACGTACCACTGCCCCGCTATTCGCGATCAGATCCATTTCACCCTGTTGATCCAGATCCCGTGCGCCAGCTGTGTTTTTGGGCCCAGGACTCCCAACTTGATCCAGCCAGGGAATCTGCCGCATCCCATTTCTCTTCACGCACATCGAATTTTCTTCTTTAGCTTCAGCAGTATGGATATGGATACCCAGGTCATGATCGCGGGCTGCTCGGACTACTTTCTCCAAAGTTTCCCCGGTAGTACTCCAAACCACATTGGGGCTGAAATCGATCGAAAGCATCTCGTTGTCTTTGCACCAACTATCGTATAGCTCGAGCGTCCCGCTAATGACCTCTTCACCGGTTTCCATCAAAGGATCAGGATAACCAGTATCCGAATAACCCCGGGCCATTTTATAGCGGATTCCGCTTTCCTTTGCTGCCCGAAAAACCGCATCAAACCCCTCCTGGGGCTGGAGGACTGTAAAATCATCCGTTACAGCTGTTGAACCACCGCGGATATTTTCAACTATGCCCATCTGAACTGCCAGAAATATCTCTTCCGGCTGCATATTCTCATATACAGGGAAGGCAACTTCTTCCAACCAGGGAATCAGTGGTCGATTATCTGATAGTCCCCGTATCAAGGTTTGGAACAAATGGACATGGGCATTGATCAAGCCCGGCATTACGATTTGCCCAGAGGCATCAATAACCTCATCTACCTGATTTCTTAATTGTTCTGGTGCGGTCCCTTCTGATACTGTGGTGATGCGATCATCATCTACAACTATATACCCGGTTGGAGTATTTTCACCAACTGCGTTCGACGGATACAGAACACCCTTTTCAATCAACAAATTCGACATCAATCACCGTGTATAAGACATCTATAGTATGCCCACCCGATCTAATAAACCAGCCCGGGCTAATTTAAAATCTTTGATCAATTCTTTTTCATCCAGAAAAAGGATCTCTCGATCCTTCATGAGGATCTTGCCGTCAACAATGGTTGTGACCACATCTTCTTTCTTAGCAAAGTTCACCAGCAAGGAAGGCAAATTCAATGTGGGTATTGTCATCCTGGGGTCACCCAGATCGACAATGATCAGATCTGCTTTCTTCCCTTCCTCCAGGATGCCGATCTGATCCGGCATGCCAAAGGCGTTCGATCCATTCCTGGTGGCCAGCTGGATGACCTGGTCTGGTGATATGATATTGGCATCCCTGGAGTTCAATTTATGGACATTGATGGTCCACTTCAAGGTATCCATCATTTCCTGGCCGTTGTTACAGGCCTGTCCGTCTGTCCCCATTGCGACTGGGATGCCTGCTTTCAACATCTCCGGAACGGGTGACACACCAGATCCGCAGAACATATTGCAAACCGGGTTGTGCACCGGTACCGCACCGCTTTCGGCAATCTTATCGATCTCATCTTCTGTCAGCCAGACTGAATGGGCCAACTGGAAATGCGGGCCAAGGAGTTCCCGGTCCGCCAGCCATTCCACGTGGCGCATACCGGTCTCTTTCGCGAACATATCGAGTTCATCCTGAGACTCTGCAGTATGCAAATGGACCCCGATCCCCCATTCCAGGGCTTTTTCATTCACACGCAGCATGGTCTCTTCTGTGACCAGATAAAGGGTATGGGGATTGAAGTCCAGGCGAAGACGTCCATTCTCCTGATTGTGCCAGGTTTCATATAATCCCGTCATATCCTCGATAATCTCATCAGCAGTTTCAATGAATTGGTCCGGCACTCCGTGATTATTAAAACCACGGGCCAAGTTTGTAGCGGATTCCAGAATCCTTTGCAGCCCTGAAACCAGCTTCGAAATTTCCTGTCATCGATCGGACAGTTTGATTATCTGTCGTAGTTGTTGCTCCGCTGCGGATGTTCTCGATCATACCGATCATGGTAGCCAGGTAGACTTCTTCCGGATTCATCGCACCATATATTGGAAAGGCAACATTTTGAACCCAATCCCAAACTTCTCGATCATCAGCCAATCCCCTCACCAGGGACTGCTGTAAATGAACATGGGCATTAATCAATCCGGGCATCACGATTTGTCCAGAAGCATCAATCACTTCATCTGCCCGGCTGCGGATTGATTCCGATGCCTTTCCCCCAGAAACACAAGTGATGAGATCATCCTCGATTAGAAGATACCCAGAGGGAATTCCTGCATCACTTGCATTTCCTGTAAGGAGATAGCCCTTCTCAACTAGTAAACCTGGCATTTTTCATTCCTTTAGGGTTAGTACCGGAAAGGTACGCCCCAATCTTTCAATTCGGCTTTGACTTCCTCAAACTTGGCCAGCCATTCTTCTTTTACCTTCAGAGTTGGAATATCATACAACTCCTGGAGGGATTTCCCTTTGGGTGGGTTACCCAGGGTCGGTTCGTATTTCTCAAGGCACTTGACTACGATCTCATTTGCTTTCTTGCGGGTCATCCCGGTCACTGCCCGACTGGTTTCACCCAGCATGCGCAGCTCAATTCCGGAGATCATATCCACATCATCGCCGCCGGTGATCCCACTCGGTCCAGGGCCGGTATGCTGTCCGCTGCTGACGGCAACCACAGCATTAGCTGCAGCTTCCCAGAGCACTTCGTACGTTCCAGCTCGGGCATCCAGGAAGACATTCTGACCGATCGGGAAGCGGCAGTTTCGCGAAAATGCCTGGCCGATAATGCTTTCGATCCAGAGGGTGGTTCGGTGAGTGGTAGCGCCATTCTTCAAGCTCATATGCACCGGGTGATTGACAACAATGGTGGAACTATGGGAAATGGCACCCAAAAAAGTTTCTGCCGCGCCGCAGATGGCCGCGCCTTCCGGTGATCCAGCCCAACCGCCTACCATGGGGGCTAAAAGGGTGGCGACGTTCACACCATTCTCCACGGCAGCAACTGCCCTGATCAGGCGGTCGTAGTCAGATTTCAGCTCAGTCAGCAGGGCAGCATACATGAAATCGCCCTTTCTGAGGCCGCGTTCTTCATTTATGATGGCCACAGCGGGAGGTGCAGAGGCGGCGCAGCCCGGGGCAACAAACATGGGCATTCCGGGACGGCCAGCCCTACGGATGGCTTCACGGATCCAGCCCACTTCCTGAATTGCGCCGTGTACTTCGTTGGGTGAGAAGGGCCGGATCTCCCGTCCCTCGATCCAGGCCGGGTTGCCATTGGCGATCATGTCGTTGGTGGGCTCGAGTGCAAAATTCATCATATGTTTGGTGTAGATCTCGCCTTCGGTCATACTGGAGCCAGCAGCCCCGCCGATCACTAGGGGACGGACATCACTTTCTGGTTTGCGGGGATATAAAGTCACCTGGTCTTTACCATAGCCGAAAGTCAGTGGGGTGTGAAAGTTGTCCAAATAGCGCCAAATTTCTGCTTCCGAAAATTTAACCACTTTCTGGGTATCCAGAACCCAGAGTCCTTTTTCAACCGCATATTCCATTCCTGCTGCAAATAAGCGATCTGCCATACCATCATCGTCCGGCACTGGATTAGCAGGATCATACTTAATATCATATTTTTCGGCCAGCTCTTTTACGCGGGGGAATATCGATTTATCAAATTCTGGTTCCCGGACGCGGGGTCCCTCGCTGACTCGTTCCATCATTTCAAAATGTAGTCCTGGCATAGTTTCCTTCCTTTATTACATGAGAATTATTTCTGCATCCTATTTACTCAGAATTTGATCACAAAGTTCAACTGCTGAATAAGCCGTATCACCATAGCCATCAGCGCCGATCTCATCAGCATACTCCTGGCTGGTTGGACCGCCACCAATGATCACTTTGTACTGATCTCGCACGCCATCATCATCAAGCATCTCGATGATGTCCCGCATCATGGGTAAACTGGTTGTCAGCAGGCCGGAAAGGCCAATGATATCCACACCCAGGTCAACCGCTTTGTCCACAATGTCTGTGGAGGC
>CAVYIL010000221.1:0-18281 GCA_963768325.1 uncultured Flavobacteriaceae bacterium
AGGAGAACTCTATACCTTTGTCACCAACAAAAATGGAAGAGGAAAGAAAAAAACATTAGTAGCCTCTATAAAGGGCACAAAAAGTCAAGATATTATTGGTGTTTTAAACAAAATTCCATTAGATAAAAGAAAATTGGTAAAGGAAATAACCCTTGATATGGCAAACAATATGCAATTGGCTTCAAAAATGTGTTTCCCTGAATGTTACTTGGTTACAGTTCGTTTCCACGTTGTAAAACTAATAATGGAAGCCCTGCAACATTTAAGAATAAAATACAGGTGGGAGGAAATAGAAAAAGAGAATCAAGCAATCAAAATTGCAAAAGAACAAGGGTTAAAATACATTCCATTTAGTTTTGATAATGAGGATTCTCCCAAGCAATTATTAGCAAGAAGCCGTTATATTATTGCTAAAAAACCTAACCAATGGACAGAAAACCAAAAGATAAGAGCTGAATTATTATTTAAGAAGTATCCCCTTTTATATCAGGCATACAAGCACACCCTTGAGTTTAGAAACATATATGAAGAAACCTCTAGAGAAATAGCAAAAGAAAAAATAATAAACTGGATGCAAAAAACAAAGCTTCTAAATATGACAGTCTTTAATACCGTGGTTAACAGTTTAAATTATCACTTAGAAACTATTTTGAATTTCTTTATAAAAAGACATACAAATGCAAATGCAGAATCTTTTAACTCCAAGATAAAGTTGTTTAGAGCAAACTTAAGAGGGGTAGTTGATGTGAAATTTTTTCTCTTTAGAATGGAAAAACTTTTTGCCTAATCCCCAGAATATTTATGTGAGCCTTATTGACTCTGTTACAAATTTTGTAGCTATTCCAATTACGCCAGATTATATAATATCAACACCAAAAGCTCTTAAGGAAATACCTTAAGAGCTTTTAATTGTGTGTAACCTACTGTTTAACACAATTTTACGGTTTTGTTTTTAGGTTGGGTTAGGAAGTAGGAACTCCTTTTAATCTTTTTTCAATCTTTCGTTTTATGACTGTTAGTCGTTTCATTAAATCCATTAATTCAGGATCTTTATTTTCTTTATAAACTTCATTAAGCTCCAAAATTATCTCTTTTACTTCTCTAGACGCAACTATACGTTCGCTATTGGTTGTAAAAGACATTTTTCTTTGCTCAAATTCTAATGCTCTATCAAGAATTTTCATATTATAATTATTTACTAATTATTCTTTTAATGTTTATTTATTAGTTAACAAACAGTATCTGAGTTAACCTATATTTTTAATTTGCGTTATATAATCCTAAGATTTTTTTTAAATAGACTTAAATTTAAGTACACTGTCGCAATTTATATTAAAGAATTAAAAAAACAGTATTGATTTGAATAATTTTATTATTTAAACTATTAATATACAATTTTTATACCAAAAAAAAAGGATTACGAAGAAACAGATATATGCTCTATAATAGAGTAAATTAATCTAGCAGCCAATCTTGCGGTACAATTATCAATATCGAATTTTGGATTTAATTCTACAACATCTACACTGATAAGCTTATTTGATTCACAAATTAACTTAATAGCTTCTAATGCTATATCAATTGAAAAACCAAACGGAGAAGGGGCACTCACGCCAGGTGCGTATGCTGAAGAAAAACCATCAACATCTATAGTTAAATAAATATGATCAACAGTTTCAATAAAGCCTTTAATCAAAGTAGATATTTTATCTAAATTATGAATAACGAATTCTGTATTTTCTACATATACTACGCCAAGCTCATCAGCTGTTTCATATAGTTCTTTATTATTAGAAGCTTTTTGGATTCCCAAGCATAAATATTTAAAAAACTTATTTTCTTTAGCTATTTGATAAAATGGAGTCCCAGAATTTCCTAGGGATTCTGCTTTTCTTAAATCAAAATGTGCATCAAGATTTATGATTCCTATAGTTTTATTAGGACACTGTTTTTTAATTCCATTAAAATGTGCATATCCTAAGTCATGACCACCACCCAATACTATTGTAAATACTTTATTTTTAATTAGATACTTTATTTTTTCGGTGGTTATATTTTGAGTTTTTTCTAAAGCTTCATTTTCACAAATAATATCCCCAGTGTCTAAAATCATTATTTCTTCATCAAAATGATTAGATAATGTAGCTAACATTTTACGTATTGCTAATGGACCTTTTGCAGTTCCGATTCTTCCATTATTTCTTCTAACCCCTTCTTCGCATTGATACCCAAGTAAAGCAATTGTTTTTCTTTTCGTATTTGGTATTTCATCAGTCTCTAAATCTACGCATACTATTTTTTCATGAAAATATAATTTAGAGTTAGATATACGACCTGTCCATACGGATGTTGCTGGTTTTTTATAAGTACTCATTTTTTGACTGCTTAAGTTTTTATAATATCAGAATGCATTACTACGAAAATTATTCCTTAGGGAAAATAAAATTTAAAACACCCTCTTTTACTTTGTTAGGCAATGTAACTTTAAGCTCTGGGGTTCTTTCCATTTCTCTTTTTATGGCAAATATGGCTTCGTTATTTCTTGCCCAACTTCTTCGGGATATACCGTTATTAACATCATAAAATAACATGTTTTTTAGTTTTCTAGAAGCGTCTGTTGATCCATCAAGTAATAAACCAAAACCGCCATTGATTACTTCGCCCCAACCAACACCGCCACCATTGTGGATAGAAACCCAAGTGGCTCCTCTAAAGCTATCGCCAATTACATTATGGATAGCCATATCGGCCGTAAATTTGCTACCATCATAAATGTTGCTAGTTTCTCTATATGGAGAATCTGTACCACTCACATCATGATGATCTCTGCCCAACACAATTGGAGCGGATATTTTACCTGTTTGTATAGCTTTATTAAACGCTTCAGCAATTTTTGCTCTACCTTCTGCATCAGCGTATAGAATTCTTGCTTGTGATCCTACAACTAGATTATTTTGTTTTGCTTCTTTTATCCAAGTTATATTATCTTGCATTTGTTGTTGAATCTCTTTTGGTGCAGTAGATTTGATTTCCTTCATGATTTCAACAGCAATTTGATCTGTCTTATCTAAATCTTCTGATTTTCCGGAAGTACATACCCATCTAAATGGTCCAAAACCATAATCAAAACACATTGGTCCTAAAATATCTTGAACATAAGAAGGGTATCTAAAATCAATTTTATTTTTTGCCATAACATCTGCACCTGCCCGAGAGGCTTCTAATAAGAAAGCATTACCATAATCAAAGAAATAAGTACCTCTAGCAGTATGTTTATTTATAGCAGTAGCATGTCTTCTTAAGGATTCTTGAACTTTAATTTTAAAAGTTTCTGGATCATTAGATAATAAAGTATTGGATTCTTCATAGCTTAAACCAACAGGATAATAACCTCCAGACCATGGATTATGTAATGAAGTTTGATCAGATCCAAGGTGGATGTATATGTTTTCTTCGTAGAAACGTTCCCATACATCTACAATATTTCCTTGGTAAGCGATAGATACTATTTCGATATTTTCGATAGCTTTTTTGGTTCTAGACACCAAATTTTCGAGATTATTTACGATTTCATCAACCCATCCTTGCTTATGTCTTTTTATAGCAGCATCGGGGTTTACTTCAGCACAGATAGTGATACATCCAGCAATATTTCCTGCTTTTGGTTGCGCACCACTCATACCTCCTAGACCAGCCGTTAAAAAAATCTTTCCTGCAGATGATTCATTAGGTTTTAGAGTTTTTCGAAAAGCATTCATCACTGTAATTGTAGTGCCGTGAACAATTCCTTGTGGACCAATATACATGTAAGACCCTGCAGTCATTTGTCCATATTGTGTTACTCCTAAAGCATTGTATTTTTCCCAATCATCTGGTTTAGAGTAATTAGGGATCATCATTCCATTAGTAACAACTACTCTTGGAGCATCTTTAGAGGATGGAAATAAGCCCATTGGATGACCAGAATATATATGTAATGTTTGTTCATCTGTCATTATAGACAGATATTGCATTGTTAATAGATATTGTGCCCAATTTTGAAAGACAGCTCCGTTTCCTCCATAAGTAATCAATTCATATGGATGTTGGGCTACTTCATAATCTAGATTATTCTGAATCATTAGCATGATTGCTGCTGCCTGTAGAGTATTAGCAGGATATTCATCTATTGGTCTAGCATATATTTCATAGTCTGGTATAAAACGATACATATAAATACGTCCATACTCATTTAATTCATTTAAAAATTCTGTAGCTAATTCTTTATGCCATGGTTCAGGAAAATATCTCAAAGCATTACAAATTGCAAGTTTTTTTTCTTCAATATTTAAAATTTTTTTTCTTCGAGGAGCTCTACTAATTGTAGTGTTTAGATTTTTTTTTGGTGGTAATATTGTTGGAATCCCCTGTTGTATTTGTTGTTTGAATGTCATGAATACCTTATTTTTATAAGTGTAATTATAAAGTCTCTTATTACATAGACTTTCTAATCTATCAAAATTTTATATCATTATTATTTATCAGAAAATACTATTTTACCTCTTTTCCACACTTGCGATGGAGTAAGTTTTCCTTGATGATAACATATTTCGTTTACATTTTCTGTCAGAAAAAGATTGAAATCAGCAAGTTTCCCAGTTTCTAAAACCCCTCTGTCATTTAGTTTTAATGCGGCAGCAGCTCTAAAAGTTATACCTGCTAATACTTCTGCGTTTGATAATTTCTGAAATGTCCCCAAAATACAGGCTTGGGTTAATAAATCACCCATAGGCGCCGAACCGGGATTCCAATCGCTAGCGATGGCTAAAGCTCCACCTGCATCCATTATTTTGCGAGCAGGTGTAAAATCACAGCCTAACCCAATAGAAGCTCCGGGAAGTGCTACAGCTATTACCTCGCTTTTTGCTAACCTATTTATTTCGGTATTTGTACTTACCTCAAGATGATCGGCACTTATCGCTTTTAATTGTACAGCAATTTCGCTACCGCCAGTGGTAAATTGATCGGCATGAACCGTAATATCAAAACCTTGATCTAATGCTTTTTTAAAATATGGTAAAATATCAGTAGTAGAAAAGGCACTTTGTTCTATAAAAGCATCTATTCTATTAGTTAGGTTTTCTGTTTTTAGTATTGGAAACAGGGTAGTGGCTATATGATTTAAATAAGCAGAGTGATTCCCATCAAAGTCTTTGGGTAAAAGATGTGCTGCAAGACATGTAGAAATCAAATCGGCATCGGTATTTTTATTAGCGTCTTTAATTGCTCTTAGCATTTTGAGTTCCTCATTTATAGATAACCCATATCCACTTTTTACCTCTATAGTAGTAATACCGTTTTTAAGTAAATGATTTGCTCTATCAATTGTATTATTAGTTAAATCCGATTGAGTCGCCATTCTAGTCTTAGTAACAGTATCCCAAATTCCTCCACCCGATTTTGCTATTTCTAAATAGGGTTTTCCTGCATTACGCATTGCATAATCATTAGCTCTAGAGCCAGCAAAACAAATATGTGTATGTGCATCAATAAAACTAGGTAGACACACATAATTACTTTGTAATTCTATAATTTCACCTTTTAATTTATTGATTTCTTGTAATAATTCAGAATAATCACCTATAGAATGAATTTGTTCACCATTCGTGATTATTCCTGCATGTTCTATACAATTTAATTCTTCATCTTTGATAGCTCCTTTTACCGACAAATTTGTCATACTAATTAATTGAGTAATGGGACCTATGAGTTTGAATTTTGACATTGTTTTTTGTTTTTTATAAATAAGATGATTCTGATTTTAGGAGTATCGTTAAACGGGTTTTTAGAATATAGTATATTAGAATAGAATATGCTCTTTTTTCATGTTTTTATCTAAGAAGCAGTTTAAACTTTTTCAATTCGCTATAAAAATGTTCTTTTTTACTAAATTTTCGTCTTTTTATTACCTCGTAGCGCTGCTATGAAGTGCAAAAAAACACTTCAATTGAGTGAAAAACAATTATTTTTCGCCAGAATCAAAAAAGTTTAAATCACTTCTAAGCAATAAAACGATACTGTTAAAATCTTATTTGATAAAATAGCTACTAATACGTTTCAAATTCATTAGAAAATTTAGTCTCTAATGAAAAGCCTTCTTTTACTAGTGCTTTTTCGATTACATTTAATATAGTTTTGTTTTTAATCATATCTATACCTTTTTCAATATCATCTGCAAATATTCTATCTTTTTTCGCAAAAGGGACTCGTGCTCTTATAGCTTTATGAATTTCATTTAAGATAATTCCTGATTTTAATGGTTTCCTGAATTCAAATGCTTGTGCAGCGGTTAATAACTCTATTGCTAGTATTTTCTCTACGTTTTCTAGTACTCTAACGGCTTTTCGACCTCCAATAGACCCCATGCTTACGTGATCTTCTTGCCCTAATGAAGTGGGGATGCTATCCGCACTCGAAGGGAAACAAAGTCCTTTATTTTCACTGGCTAATGCAGCTGTGGTATATTGTAAAATCATATATCCAGAGTTGATTCCAGTTTCTTCCATTAGTAATTTAGGAACTCCAGGAGAATTGCCTTCTAGAGATAAATATATTCTGCGATCTGATATGTTACCTAATTCTGAGGCTGCAAGACAGGCATAGTCTAATGCCATAGCTAATGGTTGTCCATGAAAACTACCTCCGCTAATAGTCAAATCTTCATTGATGATTATCGGATTATCTGTTACTGAATTTAACTCAACCTCTACTAACTCTTTGAGGTGTAACCAAGCGTTTCTGGATGATCCATGTACTTGTGGGATACAGCGTAATGAATAAGGATCCTGAACTCGATTACAGTTAACATGATCGTTCATAATTTCAGAATCTTTTAATAATAATTTTATGCGCTCAGCTACATGGATATTACCCTTATATGGTCTTAGCTGATGCAATTCAGAATAGAATGGTTTTACAGATCCCTGTAATCCTTCGATCATCATTGCGCCTATTATATCGGCTTGTGCTAAACAATTATGAAGTTTTTCAACTACTTGTACAGCATGTGCTGTAATAAATTGTGTTCCATTGATTAGTGCTAATCCTTCTTTAGGGCCTAAGTCAATAGATTTTACTCCTGTTATTTCAAAAAGTTCTTGTGTAGATATAATTTCACCTTTATAATTAACTTTTCCCATACCTATTAATGGTAAAAACAGGTGCGATAGAGGTGCTAAATCTCCGGATGCTCCAACAGATCCTTGACTAGGAACAATAGGTATTGCATCTATTTCTATATGCCATAGAATTCTATCTAATGTACTTTCTGCAATTCCTGAATAACCTTTGGATAAGGATTGTAGCTTAAGTATCAACATCAGTTTGGCTATTTCTGTGGTAATAGGTTCTCCAACTCCTACACTATGGCTTTGGAGAATGTTACTTTGCAATATTTTGGTTTCTTCTTTAGAAATCATTGTAGTACATAAAGGACCGAATCCAGTATTAATTCCGTATACAGCATTCCCTTTATTTACTATATTTTCTACTATTTGCTTACTTTTTCGGATTTTAATACGCGTAGACTTAGAGATAGTACCATTAATTTCATTACGAGCTATTTTAAGTGCTATTCCTGCAGTTAAATAACCTTCACCATATAAGAACTCGTTAGGTATTTTAGACATTAGATTGTATTATAATTTGAGATTGCTAACTTAATGTTTACTTTTAATAATTAATAATACTAATTTTGTTATCAATTAATAACTATGAGTTATCAATTAGAATTACGCCATTTTAAATATTTTGAAGCTGTAGCAGAAGAATTACATTTCAGAAAAGCTGCAGAAAGATTGTTTATATCACAACCAGGTTTGAGTCGTCAGATTAAACAAATGGAAAAAATAATAGGTACAGAACTGTTTATTAGAAATAAAAGAAACGTAGTCTTAACGGAGGCTGGATTTTATCTAAAAAAAGAATTAGATTTTATTTTTAATTATATTGATTCTGCTATTAAGCAAACAAGATTTATTGGTATCGGTATTGATGGAGAAATCCGAATTGGTTTTTTGGGTTCAGCTATGCAAACGGTAATTCCTGAATTATTAGTAAAGACGAATCAAAAATATCCTGATATTCGATTTAATTTAGAAGAGATGTCTAATTATGATCAAGTAGAGGCTATTTTAAAAGATGAATTGGATATTGGTTTCGTACGATTAGCGAGGGTTCCTGTTGGATTAAAAAAAGCTACTGTACAAACAGATTCTTTTTCTTTGGTACTTCCTGAAAATCATGAATTGGATAATCATACTTTCAAAGATATTAGCCAAGTATCTGAAGAGAATTTTATTTTATTTTCTTCGGATTATAGTTCTCTATATTATGATAAAATTATGAGTATTTGTGAGGATAAAGGATTTACCCCCAAGGTTTCTCATAAATCAGTCCATGCACAAACTATTTTTAAATTGGTAGAGAGTGGACTAGGAGTAGCAATAATCCCTACGTCATTACAAGATGGTTTTAATCTTAAGGTTAAATTTATTGAGATACCCAACATACCTCAAAGAGCAACATTATCTGTAATTTGGAAAATTGATAATCGCAATCCTGCATTAGAAAAAATCATGAGTTTTTGGTGATATTCTATTATATCTTAGCTAAAACTTTTTCCAACTTGCTATGATTAAGAGGTTTTTCGATATAATCGATAACGTTATGAAATTTTAATGCTGTTTGTCGTTCAGTCTCTCTAGAGGATGATGTAAGCATTATTATATATGTATCTGGACATAGATGATGATATTGGCTTTTTTCTAGAAATTGAAATCCATCCATTACAGGCATGCTTATATCTAAAAAAATAAGATCGGGTAATTTTTTTGTGAGATAGGTACATGCTAATTCACCATTACCAACTATATCTATAGAATTTATACCATTTTCTTTTAATATTTTGCTAGATATAAAGTTTGTTATATCATCGTCATCCACTAAAAGTACTGTGAGTGATTCAGTTAATTTTTTTATCATAAATGAATTTTAAAAGTCGTCCCTTTATTGAGTTTACTTATAACTTTTATGTTACCTCCCAACGAATTTACTATCGATTTTACAATAAATAGTCCTATTCCTAATCCATCAACGTGTGTGTGTAACCTTTTGAATAATCCAAATATTTTTTTTTCTCCTAATTTTTGATCAAATCCCATTCCGTTATCTTTGATAACCAAGAGCGTTTTGTTATCCGATTTACTCGTAGTTATTTCTATTATAGCCTTCTCATTATGGTTTTTATATTTTAATGAGTTGGAGATAAGATTGTATAGAATACTATATAATTGTATTGGTGGATATTTGATTTGAGGGCATTCAGAAAAATCAGCAATTATCTCAGTATCGTTTTCTGTAATAAGTTCTGATAATTCATTTAATACTTTTTTTAATGTTTTATCAAATGAGATAATTACTTTTTTGTTTTTCCAGCTTGATTTCATATCAAGTATGTCATTAAGAGCATTCAATTTAGTTTGTAATAAATTAATAGAAAACTTTAGCTTATTAAAAATAAATTTCCCTTCTGATGATATGTAGTCATTGTTGTCAAGCATTATAATTAGGCTACTAATATTAATTAATGGGCTTTTTAGATCATGTGACGCTACATAAGAGAATTCTTCTAATTCACGCTTAGATTTTTCTAACTCTTTTGTTCTTTCTTTGATTTTGTTTTCTAAACCTCTATTTAATCTTTTTATTTCTAATTCAGCTTCTTTTAATTCTGTAATATTTACATTACAACCGATCATTCTTATCGGTTTATCATTTTTATCCCATTTAATAATACTACCAATACATCTTACCCAAATAATTGATCCATTTTTATGTAAATATTGTACCTCTATTTCATAAGGGTGCGATCCTTTGGTATCAACATGTTTTTTATATGCTTCAATAGATTTAGCAAGATCATCGGGGTGTATTATTTTTTGCCACGAATCTGGTGAATTAGATATTTCGTGTTCCTCATACCCAAACATACTTTTATATGAAGGACTTAAGTATATAACTTCTTTTTGAATATACCAGTCCCAATAGCCAGATAAAGAATTTTTTAGGATATTTTCTATTATAGTTTCTTTATCCTTAAGTTCTTTTCTACCGTCTTCTAGTTTTTTATGCAAGTTATTTGCTTTTGCTAGAGTTCCCATACTTCCTGTTTATAAAAGGACTGATATGATTGTTTCATCAGTTTAGTTTTTAAGCCCTTTGTTTTTTGTTAATTCTATATCTATTTACTTTGTTTTATTAAACTTACGAACAATTATTGGATAAAAATAACGCTAACTAAGTACAAAATAGGTGGCTAATAATCTTTTTATTTATGGTTTTTATTTGATTTTTTAATAAATAAAAAACAAATAGATTTTAGCTAGTACTATAAATTAATTATATATAATTTACTACTAAAATAGTTTCTGGAAAAATTATTATTAAGTTTTTTCTGTTTAAAAGAAATAAAAACGAATGTGTGTATTTTTGTTTTAGTGTAAATTTTTGTTATTCAGTATGTATGTGTTTTAAAAATAAAGAACATTCATAAATAGATAAAATCCATATAAGTAAGATTTATTTATGTATACAGAAAGAGGAGTATGGTATTTTAGTAATTAGGATTGTGTTAATGTCTTATTTAGGTTAATCGTATAACTTATATAAAAATTGATTTTATAAATTTACTGAAGTGTTAATTTTTATTTAAACAAAATAAAAACAAATACTAAAAAGATTAGATAGTGTTTTATAATTCTGATCTTTTTAGTATTGAAGTAGTATTTATTGCGCAGGAGGGGCATAAAAAAACTGTTCCTCTGTGATTTTACCACCATTAACTTTGTAAACAGCCAATTCTTCTATTTCCCTACGACCTTTTCCTTTAAAAGTGCAATCCATTTTCATTCTACAAGTAAAATGCTCACCAGCTATGATAGGCTCGGATATTTCACTTCCATGAAATTCTTCTACACTAGCTAGCCATTCTTCACTTTTTTTAATAACATCTTCTTTTCCAGAAGTAACCTCATTTGGCCAATAAGGAATCTCTTTACTTATGATATTTGGATCGTATAACTCTTTAATGGCTTGCATATTTTCTCCTTTACGGCAAAGCTCGACCAAGCGGTTAGCTACATTTTGTGTATTCATCCTTTTGAAATTTATTGGTTTATAATTGGTATAATACTTTTAAATTACAAAAATCAAATAAATTTTATTTTATAAACACACTTTTTCTTTGGGAAATTTTTTATTTGTAGATCTAGCATTCTTTGCAACAGTTGTCAGTTTTAATTAGCTTACAAGAAACAATAGCTAATAAGGCTCCTGTTATTGGAGCTATCAAATATAACCATTGATGTTCCCAATGTCCAGAAAGTAAAGCAGGGGCAAAAGATCGAACTGGATTCATAGATGCATTTGTCATAGGACCAGCAAACATAGCTTCAAGAAGTACTACACCTCCAATTGCAATTCCTGCCATAGTGCCAGTTTCTTTAGAACCTGTTGAAACATTTATAATTACTAGCATTAAAAAATAGGTTAGTAATAATTCTAAAATAAATGCTCTAATATCATCAAAGGTAAGAGCTGGTAATGTGCCTCCTAAAAAATCACTTTGTGGAAACAAAAATAAAAGGATACTGCTTGCTAATACTGCACCAATAGCTTGTGCTAGAATATATTTCGGAACTTCTTTCCAATCAAATTTTTTAGCATATGCAAAAGCTATAGTTATAGCAGGGTTAAAATGTGCGCCAGATATATCCCCAAAAGCATATATCATAGCCATAACTACTAGCCCCCAAGTAATTGCTATTCCAACATGGGTAACATCTCCACCAGTAATCTCGTTAATAGTCATTGCTCCAGTACCACAAAATATTAAAGTAAAAGTGCCAATTAATTCTGAAATGTATTTTCCTCTCATAATGGCAAATATAACATTTCCTATTTTAAGATTTCATTAACTAAATATGTAGATCTATTACTTACTTTTAGTCTTTAAATTAATCATTAATCAAAATATTATTATTATGAAAAAGTTTTTATTATTATTCTTTACTTTTTTGTCCTTAGGAATTTCAGCACAGTTAAAAGTACCTGCCGCGAGTCCGTTATCAAAAGTAGAACAAGTGGTTGGATATACAGATATATCAATAGAATACTCTCGTCCAAGCAAGCGCGATCGTATTATTTTTGGTAAATTAGTACCCTATGGCGAAATATGGAGAACTGGAGCAAATAAAAATACACTTATTACATTTAGTGAAGATGTAAAAATTGATGGTAAGGATCTTAAAAAAGGATCTTATGGTATCTACACTAAACCGAATAAAGATAATTGGGAAATTATTTTTTATAGTGATACTAATAATTGGGGAACTCCTGAAAAATGGGATGATAGCAAAATAGCTTTAAAAACTATCGTGAAAGCCGATCGAATTTCTTTTACTGTTGAAACATTTACTATAATGCTTAGTGATTTAACATTTGATTCTGCTAATCTTAATTTTATATGGGATCAAACAAAAGCATCAGTAGCTATTCAATTATCTACAAAAGAAAAAGTAGAAGAAAATCTAAAGAAAGCTATTGCAGGACCATCTGCGGGGGATTATTATTATATGGCAAATTATTCATTAAATTCTGGCGACTATACTAAAGCTAAAACATATATCGAAAAAGCAATTTCTTTACAAAAAGAACCAGCATATTGGATGCACCGTCAACAATCCTTGATCTATGCTAAATTAGGAGATACTGCAGGAGCAATAAAAGCCGCCAAAATTTCTTTAGAAGCTGCCGAAAAAGCTAAAAATGAAACCTACATCAAACTTAATAAAGCATCTATATTAGAGTGGGGGGCTAAATAATTTTAATCTAGAATATAAAACTAATAAAAAAGCAACAAATTTATATTTGTTGCTTTTTTATGTCTTATATCATCAATAGAAAAAAACTTTGTTTTTCAATACACCGTGAACTAGTATAATTTAGGGAATTCAGAAGGATTTACCTCATTCATTATGCTATACACTTTTTCAAATATATCCTCTGCTGAGGGTTTGCTAAAATAATCTCCATCAGTACCAAAAGCAGGTCTATGGGGTTGAGCGCTTAATGTTTGTGGTTTACTGTCTAGATATTGATATACATTTTGTTCATCAATAAGTTTGTGCAGAATATAGCCTGTTGCTCCACCAGGAACATCTTCGTCAATAATCAACAATCTATTTGTTTTAGCTACACTTTTTACGATATCATGTTGTATATCAAATGGTAGTAATGACTGAACATCAATTATCTCTACAGAAATCCCGACAGCCAATAATTCTTTAGCAGATTGCTCTATTATTCTAAGCGTAGAACCATAAGACACCAAAGTTATATCAGTTCCTTCTTTTATAGTTTCTGTTGTCCCAACAGGAGTTCTTATTTCGGATAAGTTTAAAGGCATTTTTTCCTTTAAACGATAACCATTAAGGCATTCTATAACGATAGCTGGCTCATCACTATCTAACAAAGTGTTATAAAAACCAGCAGCTTTAGTCATGTTTCTAGGTACCAGAATATGAATACCTCTTAGTAAATGGATCAAGCCTCCCATTTGTGATCCAGAATGCCAAATACCTTCTAATCTATGCCCTCTGGTTCTGATAATCAGAGGAGCTTTTTGTTTTGCAAATGTTCTATATCTCAATGTAGCTAAATCATCGCTTAAACCCTGAATACAGTATAGGACATAATCCAGATACTGAATCTCTGCAATGGGTCTTAGACCACGCATTGCCATCCCAATTCCTTGACCAATAATTGTAGCTTCTCGAATACCAACATCAGATACTCTGATTTCACCAAATTTTTCTTGTAAGCCTTCTAGTCCCTGGTTTACATCTCCAATTTTTCCACTATCTTCGCCAAAAATTAATGCTTCGGGAACTCGATTAAATATTTGATCAAAATTATCTCTCAGGATAACACGAGCATCTACTTCTATAGCAGATTCGTCATATATAGGTTTTACTTCTTTAATATTAGTTACTTTGTTATCAAATTCATTATATAGATGATCACTATATTTAGATTGAATTCTTTTTAAATAATTTTTAACCCAATTTTGTAAAGCTAATTTTTCTGGGTTATTCTCTTTAGTTAGATACCGCAAGGTTTTTCTGCTAGCTTCTAGAATGTCTTTTCGTATAAGCTCTTCTTTGTTCTCTAATGTAGTAATTAGAGGAGTAATAAAATTACTATTTACACTTTTGTTTTTTACAGCTTTTAGTAGACTTACAGCTTCCTTTTGTTCTGTTTTAATCTCAGATAGATAAGCATTCCAAGCAACTGTTTTTCCATTTCTTACTTCTTTTTTTGCTATTTTTTCAATCTCAAGAAGTTCTTCGGGAGTAGCAATATTATACTCAATTATCCATTCTTTAAATTTTTTATTGCAGTCAAATTCACGTTCCCAACTAAGTCGTTCCTCGTTTTTATACCTTTCATGAGATCCTGATGTAGAGTGCCCTTGCGGTTGGGTAAGCTCCTTAACATGGATAATTACTGGTACGTGCTCATTTCGGGCAATTTTATCAGCTTTTGTATAAGCATTTATTAAGGCAGGATAATCCCATCCATTAACTTTAATGATTTCGTAGCCGTTATGTTTATCATTTCTTCTAAATCCATTCAGAATCAATGAAATATCTTCCTTTGTTGTTTGGTGTTTAGCATGAACAGAAATACCGAATTCATCATCCCATATACTAACAACCATTGGAACTTGTAGAACACCACCTGCGTTTATAGTTTCCCAAAAAAGACCTTCGCTAGTACTAGCATTACCAATAGTTCCCCAAGCCACTTCGTTTCCTTTAATAGAAAAATTTGTGTGATTAGAGACACTTGTTTCATTTCTGTATACTTTTGATGCTTGTGCTAGTCCTAATAATCTTGGCATTTGACCAGCGGTAGGGGATATGTCTGCACTTGAATTTTTCTGTTCTGTAAGATTCTTCCAAGAACCATCTTCATTAAGACTATGCGTAGCAAAATGCCCTCCCATTTGCCTACCGGCAGCAAAAGGCTCATAATTAATATCAGCGTGTGCATAAAGTCCTGAGAAAAATTGTTCTACGGTGTATTCACCGATAGACATCATAAAAGTTTGATCTCTATAATAACCAGATCTAAAATCCCCATCTTGGAATACTTTTGCCATAGCTATCTGAGGTAATTCTTTTCCTCCTCCAAAAATCCCAAACTTAGATTTACCTGTAAGCACTTCTCTACGACCTAATAAACTACATTCCCTACTCAATACTACAATTTTGTAATCTATAAGTATTTGATTTCGATATTCCTCAAAGGATATGTTAGGTGTAGTTGCTATGTCAGGCTGCATGTAAACTGTTTTTACGGTAAGCAAATTTACATAAAATAGACACCAAATGCAAATCAAAATATTGTATATTTTTGATAATAACGTAACTAAACATAAATTTTGTTATTGAATTAGTGATATATTGGTTTTTTTCTTATCTTTAGGTAATGAATGTTTAAAACTGAACATTTTAAACTTATGATTGCCCCTTGTTTTTTTATGAAAACCCTTTGAATAGAACTTAATACTTATGTTATATCCTATTTCTAAAGGGTTTTAGGTTTTTACATTTAATTTTATAGAACTCTTCTAGGATGATACTTGTTTATAGTTTCGGTAAGATGGCTTCTATCAACGTGCATATATATTTCGGTGGTAGTAATGCTTTCATGACCTAACATTAACTGTATTGCTTTTAGATCAGCACCGTTTTCTAATAAGTGAGTAGCAAAGGAATGTCTGAAGGTGTGGGGACTGATATTTTTGTGAACCCCTGCTTTTTTAACCAATCGTTTGACAATAGTAAAGATCATAGCTCTGGTTAATTGTTTGCCTCTACGGTTTAGAAACAAAGTGTCTTCAAATTCTTTTTGAATAGGTAAATGAATTCTAATTTGGGTTTTATAAATTGTAATATATTTTTGTGTTATTTTTCCAACAGGTACGAACCTTTCTTTATTTCCTTTTCCTGTAACACTAATAAACCCTTCTTCAAAAAATAAATTAGATATTTTTAGTTCCGTAAGTTCGCTAACACGTAGACCGCACCCATATAAGGTTTCGATAATAGCTTTATTTCGTTGACCTTCTGGTTTACTAAGATCAATACTATTAATGATGGAATCAATTTCTTCTAGGGATAGTGTATCGGGTAATTTTCGACCAATTTTTGGAGATTCGATCAGTTCCATAGGGTTAGAGTCTCGGTAGTCCTCAAAAATAAGGTAGTTAAAGAAACTTTTTAATCCAGAAATTATTCTAGATTGAGAATTAGAGTTAACTAATTTAGCCGTTTCATAAATAAATTCTTGTAATGTATCTTTTTCTATAGAAATGGGCGAGTACTCCATGGTATGATCTTCTAAAAATGATGTCAATCTTTGAATATCTAATGTATAATTGATTATAGAATTATCAGAAAGCCCTCTTTCTATTCGTAAATAATGATTGTAATCTTTAATTGCTTGGCTCCATTTCATTTTAAGATAGTCTAAAAAATGAAGATAAAACATATTTTAGTTTTTTAAGCGTATGGTTTGTGTTTTTATTTACAAAGGTTTTTAGTTACTATATTAACGGCTTTTGTAGATACTATTTTTTTTTAGGTTTTTTTTAGTAAATAGAAAGGAGGAAAAGAAGTACATTCGCACCGAATTTATAAAAATCGAATAATGGTAAAAAAGATATTTTTAACAGTTTTGTTAGCAGTAGTTAGTATTGGGGTAAATGCCCAAGATACAGTTGAGAAAAAATCTACTAGATTTGGATTTAAAGGAGGGTTGAATTTAAGTAATTTTATTGGAGATGAGTTGTATAATAACTATGAAGGTATTACTAAATCACGTATAGGTTATCACATAGGAACTGTTTTAGATATTGCGATAAGTGAAAAATTTGCATTACAGCCAGAAGTAATTTACTCTACTCAAGGAGCAAATTATGAAACTAGTGAGCCAATTATTGTAGGTTCATCTTATATCGAAAAGATAGAGGAAAATATTAAATTAGATTATGTAACTATCCCCTTTATGGCTAAGTTTTATGCTCTAAAAGGATTAAGTATTGAGGCAGGTACTCACATAGCATTTTTAGTGTCCTCTAAAAAAGATGTAAAGGGAACTGGTTTGTTTGGTATTACTAGTAACAAAACTATGGATATTAAAAAAGAAGTTAATTCTTTTGATTTAGGCTTGAATTTTGGTCTTGGGTATGAGTTAGATATGGGAGTTTTCTTTCAGGGACGTTATTCTTTTGGTATAGTTGATGTGTTTGATGATAAAGATGATTACCAAAGAAACTCAGTATTTCAATTTTCTGTAGGATATAAATTAAATTAAAAGAAGATACTGATAGGGTCATTTAAAATATAGATTTTAAAGATATAACCACTACAATTTTGTAGTGGTTTTTTTATAAAGAGTAATGCTATATGAGAAGAATATTTATATTTGAGGGCAAAAAAAACTTAATGTTTAATTTTAAGGTATTTAAATATTTCTGTTTAGGTAGTATCATACCTATTTAGTTAAATATGTTTATGTCATATTTTTTTTAATCTCTTAGGGTTTAATTCCCCGATGCTTGCATCGTAATATTTATATTTGTTTATGTCAGAGAGTATCTATTTGCACAAATCTCATAATGTTTCAGTTTTGTTATATCATTTTGTTTGTCCCGCAAAATATAGGCGAATCGTTTTTGATAAAACTGTAGATAAGACATTAGTTTCAGTTTGTTTGGATATATCAAAACGTTATGAGGTTTATATTCCATTAAATGGTTTAAAACCCCCATCTTGAGATGGGAATTACTTTTAGTATTTATGAGTATTTTTGCTAAATGAGTTATAGTAAAGGAAATCACACGACTTATTATCATAGATATCATTTGGTTTGGATAACAAAATATAGATATAAAATATAGACAGGATCATTACAGCATCGAGTTCGGGAACTAATAGCTCAAGTAGGATCAGACCTGAACATTAAAATCATTAATGGAGTAGTTAGTAGTGATCATGTACATATATTTTGTAGTATCCCACCACATATATCCGTAAGCGAATTTGTAAAAAAAGTAAAGGGAAGAAGTAGCAGAAAAGTTCAACAGGAATTTCCAGATTTAAAAAAACGCTATT
>CAVYIL010000222.1:0-4702 GCA_963768325.1 uncultured Flavobacteriaceae bacterium
CATTTACAGACCGATACCGTATTGTAATCTGTTTGTGCTTGTATAGATTTTAGAGGTAACACGTTTAATATAATTATAAGTAATGAACACTTGGTTTTAAGAGTTTTCATAGGTGGTTAAAGGTTAGTTGATAAAATTGTTAGAAATATTTATTTTCGTTTTATATATAATTTTAGAGTTGTATTACTTCTATTCTAAATAGTGGAGAAAAAGCCCCCTATGCACATTTTATCACTTTGCTTCATTAGAAAAAATAAATTAATAGTGATGCTAAGAACATTAGGGGGAGACTTAACCAACTTAATAGATAAAATTGAACCGTTGTATTTATACTACTATTTTTAATACCAAACATAAGTAGGAAATTTAATAAGGCATGTATATTAAAGAGTAGCTCTTAAATATTATTAGTGATTTTTTTATATTGTTTGTGCCGTAATTGATAGATGGATATAATTGCTTGTTTAGCAGATATGCCTTGACGATAGTATTTATTTATCCAGTAATCTATAAAAGTTTCATACTGTAATTGTTCTTTTACTCTAATCTCAAAATCTGTCAATGAAATCTGAAAAAAATTTATAATTTCGTTTCGATATTCGTATTTTGTGTTCGTTAATTTTATGCAAGCTGACATATGGTGGTTTAATTTTAAAGTTGTACAGGTTTAGGATACTTTATGCTAATTAAAGTGTTTTATATGTTTATGTGTTATTCTAATTTGCAAATAATCAAAGTATTTTTTGCATTACACTAGATCATACAAAAACAACATTACCCAATAGTAATACGTGTTAGTTACATCTTGTTTAGCTTAAAATTTTCATACATTTGTTCAATAATCACACAAATATAAGATTATATTCTAATATACAAAATATTTAATAGATTTTTTTCTTATGATTTCAGGAAGATTAAAGAAATATATTTCATCAAAAAGTATTAGCTATTATGCTTTTGAAAACAGTATTAAAGCTAGTAGAGGGAGTATTTCCAAGGCAGTAAAAGAAAACAAAAACATAGGCTCAAACGTAATAGAAAATATTCTTAGTGTTTATCTAGATTTAAATCCTGTTTGGTTATTAACAGGTAAAGGTGAAATGCTTTTAAATGTTAAAAAAACAAAAGACATTAATGATAGTACAGTATCCGTTAGCTGTTTAGATAATTTTAAAAAAATTGAAATCATAGACTATATCTCAGAAAATATAATCGAGTTTAAATCTCATAAAAGTTTTCAAAAACTCTTAAGATTGTTATTTGCAGATGAAGAAATTGAAAAGGTAAAAAATGAAATTATACAATTAAAAGAACAAGTATCTAAAATGGTAAAAGCTTCCAATCAATAATTAAGATCACTAATTATAGCTTGAAGTAATTCTTTTTCAAATAAAAGGGAACTTAGCTTTTCTTTTTTTTTTATAAACTTATTTTCTAATTCAATTTCCAGATCTTTCTCTAGAAAATTGTAATCTTCTTCAAAGATTCGATTAGAATTTTTCAATTTATCCAATATCTCTTTTCGTCTTGTTTTTTTATTCATATCTTAAATTAATTATTGCTATTCTACAATTTTCTCAAGAGTATCATATATCTTATCATCAATTTTATCCTTTTCGACTGTAGCTGTAATTGAAGACTCATGGTTATCAAGTACTTTGAATAATTTTCTTCTTAAAAAGACTGTTAAACTGATTAATTCTCGTATTTCAAATTTTTGGTAAGCAAGAGATTTTGATATAATAAACATTCCAATTGCAAGTAGTATTGAAGAAATTATCAAAACCCCATAATAAGTATTAATTCCAAAGTCATACATGTCTGAATTAAAAGGCCAAAATATCCAAAGAATAAAATAGATTGAAGTAAACTGAAAAGAGAAACCAACCACAAAACTTCCTTTTTTGACGAAAACATCAGAAATATATCTTGAAAAGAAGAGTAAAGAAAATGAACAAAAAAACAAAGCGATAGGAAGTCCTATAGCGAAAAGAAAACGTCTAATATTTTTAAAACCAATAAATTGATACTTTTCCCATAAAATATCTTTTTGTTGTTTGTAGTATTCTATACTGATCTCACCTTTATCAAACTGGCTTTGTAAAATAAGTTTTTCCTCAGCCGTTTTTGGGTATAATATATGCAAAAAAGGTGTTGCGCTACAAAGAAGAACACCCACAATAATAAATAAATAAAATATTTTAATCCTTATCCCCTCTATCACCGGGATCTTCGACTTCACCATGTTCGATTGCTTGAAGTTTTGATTCATTATCATTTATTAATTCTTCTTTTAGCTGTATTTCATTATTATTTGTATCTTCTTTATCTAATAATTTATCTTCACAACTTGTGAAAAATAAACTTGCAAACACACTTAATACCAATATCCCCTTTTTCATAATTTGATTATTTTAACATTAATTTAATTATTCAAAAATACAATTAGATCAATATATAACAAGGGTTGCGTTTACTTACTTTAGTACTTGTAAAATAAATGCAAATTTAGACATTATATAAAAACAATACCTATGTGTTTACCGCAGACTTTGGGTGGTTTAAATATTTATTAAGCTATTTTCCCTCCTTGGAGTGATTGTTTTTGCAATTTTATCTTTTTGTAGTTTTTGTATTTTATTTTCAAAATTCAAAACTTCTGACGGTTTACTCTGAAAATTAACATGAACCAAAGGTGCAATAAAAATTAATATTGCACCGATAATCAAAAATATTGATTTTATTTTACCTGTTGTCTGGATCTGGTTCTTCGTCTTTATCGGATGCATTTACATATATATTTTTTTTATAATCATTTAAATTATCAATCTCACAACTTGTGAAAAATAAACTTGCAAATACACTTAATACCAATATCCCCTTTTTCATAATTTGATTATTTTAACATTAATTTAATTATTCAAAAATACAATTAGATCAATATATAACAAGGGTTGCGTTTACTTACTTTAGTACTTGTAAAATAAATGCAAATTTAGGCATTATATAAAAACAATACCTACGTGTTTACCGCAGACTTTGGGTGGTTTAAATATTTATTAAGCTATTTTCCCTCCTTGGAGTGATTGTTTTTGCAATTTTATCTTTTTGTAGTTTTTGTATTTGTTTCGGGTTAGGTATATGTTTATTTGTATAATTACTTACTAATACCATTTTTCTTATGAATTTACTGTAAAAGAAAATCCCTTATTTTTTTATATCTGCGATAGAGAAAAATCAAGCATAGCAGCGCTACGGTTTATTTTTATCTGGAAGCAAATAGGAAAAAAGAATATTTTATTGCAGTAAATTCATAAGAAAAATGGTATAAACAGAGGTATACATTAACATTATAATCACATACTCTTAAAATACCTTAGATGAAAATACATGAAAAACACAAAAACCATATAATAGTCTGTTAGCTAAAATGTTATATTATGTATAGCTAGTGTTCTCTTATTTTTATCTGGAAAGAGATAGGGGAAAAGAATATTTTATTGTGGTAAATTCATAAGGAAAAAGGTGTAAGTAGAACTTTTTATCAATGAAGTGGTTTAAATTTTTTTCAATTCAAAATAAAAAGCAAAAGTTAACTTTTGCTTTTTATTTTGAATTGAAGTATGCTATAATTCTTTTGCAATAACAGAAGTTGCTTTAATAGTTTCATCTAGGTCTTGATATGTTAGAGCATCAGTAATAAACCAAGTTTCAAACGCACTTGGCGCGATATAAATACCTTGATTAAGTAAACCGTGAAAAAATTTCTTAAAAGTATCGTTATTTCCTAAAGCAGAAGTTTCAAAATCTATTACATCATTATTGGTAAAATGTACTGAAATCATAGAGCCTATTCTATTGATTGTATGAGTAATATTGTGCTCTACTAATGTTTTAGTCAATCCCTTATGTAGATAAGCCGTTTTATCTTCGATGCTTTTAAAAATCTCGGGTCGGGAGTTTAATTCTGTTAACATAGCTAACCCAGCAGCCATTGCTAGAGGGTTTCCGCTTAGAGTTCCAGCTTGATAAACAGGTCCTAATGGAGCAAGACAGTTCATAATCTCATTGCGAGCAGCAAATGCGCCCACAGGAAGTCCTCCGCCTATAACTTTACCAAAAGTAATAATATCCGCATCTATATTTAATAATTCTTGAGCTCCACCTTTAGCCAAACGAAATCCAGTCATTACCTCATCAAAAATTAATAGGGTATTATGCTTATCACACAATAATCGGAGTCCTTCTAGGAATCCGTTTTTAGGAGGAATACATCCCATGTTTCCAGCTACAGGCTCGATAATAACACAAGCAACTTCATTTTTATTAGCGAGTAAAATTTCTTCAACATGTGCAAGATCATTGTATCTTGCTAATAAAGTGTCTTTAGCCGTTCCTTGAGTTACACCGGGGCTGTTAGGACTGCCAAAAGTTACTGCTCCACTGCCAGCTTGGATTAAAAAAGAATCGCTATGCCCATGATAACAACCAGCAAATTTGATGATTTTCTCTTTTTTAGTATAACCTCGTGCTAATCGCACAGCACTCATACAGGCTTCGGTTCCTGAATTTACGAATCTTATTTTATCAATATTAGGAACCATCGAAACGGCTAATTTAGCAATCTCGGTTTCGATTGCCGTGGGTGTTCCAAAACTGGTACCTTTTTTTGCTTTTTCAATTACAGCATTAACAACAGGAG
>CAVYIL010000223.1:0-16058 GCA_963768325.1 uncultured Flavobacteriaceae bacterium
GGAACTGGGTGTTTTGTTTATTGTTTAAATCGTTTTCGCAGGGCTAGTACAAAAAAGGTTAGTAGAATTGTACTGAATATTTTTTGTATTGCTTCAAAAAACCAATTAATACTATGATTTGATTTTAAAATTAAAAATGTATTTGAGGCACTTATTTTCAAACATTGTGAATAGGGTAAGCCTTTCAAATTAAAAATATTTTCACAAATAGAAGAACCGTAATTTGATTTTATAAATAAACAGTCTAAATTGGAATAGCTTAAAAACAAGTATAGGAAAGAGAACAATACAAAAGTAACTATAAGAAGGGAAAAGGGTCTATTGAAGTCTTGTGTGTAAGCCCCAACTGTTTTATAAAAAGAATAAATTGAATAACTCATATAAGAATTAAAACCTTTTTCTATTCTAAAACGTTTTCTCCTCATTTCCATTTCACTAACATATGCCTTACCTGATAGTTCCCAATCCCTATTATCTTCAAAGTTTTTTTTAAGTTGACGATATAAGCTTTCTAAAGCTTTATAATGTTCAATATCTTTTTTATCAGATTGTTCATCTTTTAATTTAATTCGTGAATTATTGCCCCAATTGCATTCTTTGAATTGTGCTACTGATAAATCCGAATGTATAAACCCTGTATTTGTTAGGTCTACTCTTTGAAATGTTACTGATTTCGGAAAATTAACGAGATGAAATTCAAGTTCAGGTGCAATTTCTTCATCTCGTTTTAATTCTATAAACACAGTATTTGCTGAATCATTGAATTGTAGATCGTTAAAATATGTTTTTTTTTTGAAAATTGTTTCAATAAAAATTGTATCGTATAGAAACTTTATATGACAAAAACTAACATTTTCTAGAAATTGTGTGCATGCAAAATTAACTCCTTTTAAAAATTTCACATCAAAAAACACGGCGCTGCCTAAAAATTTTGAAGACATAAAATTAACTCTATTTTCAAAATTTTTATGCTTGAAAATATTAGTATACATTGGTTGTGTTGGTATACCTAAACCTTGAATGAATTCATCTGTTTCAGTAATTGGAGGAAAGTGAAAAGAAGAAAAATCTAATTCTTTATTTTCTCTTTCTTTATCTGAAATATAAATTTGTAAAAGCTTCCAAAATTTTTTTACTTTATCAGGCTTCCAATTTTTAGATTTTTTTCCATCTTCTGTATACCAATCTGTTTTATCAGCTCTAAAATATTCGTTCACCAGTTCGTCATAATCATCATCTGATATATTATTCTTGGGATTAAAAAAGTCTTCAATTCTTTCGTCAGTCATCATAAGTTGGTCGGTTTGTGATAAAAGTACAAAATAATGTATAGCCTTTATGACCTTTTATAACCACTTAGTTTTAGGTTTTTTTTAAAATTATACAGATTTTAAGAATCGCCTGAGGCGTTTTTAACTACCTTTAATTGAGTTTCTTTTTTTTCTTTTTGAGCTTGAAGCTGGTAAAAATCGGCAATTTGCCGGGCGTAGTCTAAGGAGCTTTTACCTATATAATTTAAAAACATTTTTTCTGTTCCATGTGCAGTAATTTGCATTATTAAAGGTGTAGGCAATATTCCGTATTGATTTGTTGCAAATGACCGTCTACAAATATGGGAAGATACTAATTGCCATTTTGGAAATACTCCTGTCGCCTTTCTATTAGATTCAGAATCTAAAAGCTTGCCTTTAATTTCATGATCAATTTTAGCAATCTTACATACTTCTTTAATGTACTCGTTTAGTTTTTGAATAGATATTTTATAAGGCAAACCTTCTTTTAAAATTTCTTTAGTAGTTTGAAGTACTGGTATCGTTACGTTTTTATCTGTTTTTTGCTGTTTTAACTCTATTACCTCAAGTCCGTTTCGATTTACAAAATTATCCTCTGTAAGAGCCAGTAGGTCTCCACCTCTTTGCCCAATACTACACCCCAGTAATAACCATTTTTTAGCATTCTCTAAACGTTCATTTGGCATCGTTGTTTTATTTATCGTATGTAGTTCTTGAGGGGTTAAAAATATTATATTATCATTTTTTCGTGCTGGAGCTTGGATTTTTTTTAATTGTTTACTTGTTTCTATTCCGTCAAGTTCTGCGTCATTACAAACTACCTTTATATCTGATAATTTTTTGGATGCGTAATTTTGTGAATATTTTTTTTCATGTATCATGTATTTTAAAAAATCATTTGTAAAAGACACGTTTACATCTTTTATTTTTATTGGTGCATTTTTTTGGTACGCAATAATTATTTTTTTTAATGTCATGTAAGATTTTACCCTAGACAATGACAAACCAATACCACCTTTTGCGTTTTTCCTAAATTCAGCTGTATCAATTATTTTTTGTATAGCATCAATTAATAGTTCGCTTTTATCATCTTCGTTAATTCTATTAAAAAATAATCCTATATGATGTTCTAACCAATTACCGCTAATTGTATCTCCTTTACTATTAGAATCATTTAATTTATCAATTATATAGTTATCAAGAGATTTTAATTTTGAAGTTAAGTTTTTGTTTTTTGGAGAGTTTTGTTTTGGCAGCCCCGTTGCGGAACTCCAATTTTTAGCATTAACAAATAGCCCTATTTTTCTTTTATAAGATATATTTTTTCCAAGCGATAATCTTAAGTATATTGGGGCTTCGGTTTTGTTGCTTTGTAATAAAAATTTGACTTTAGCCATAAATGTTTTTTACAAATATAATTATTTAGTCAGCATTTAGTCAGCATTTAGTCAATCATATGAAACTTTATGAAATTAAATGAGAACATGAACATATATATAAACACCTGTAAGTCATTGTATATGTAAGACTTTATGTTTAAAAACAAGTGCTAGACAATTAATCATATTTCAGGCTTCGAGTCCCGCCTTCAGTACTTTGATAATCCGCAATAACCTATTAAATAGGATGTTGCGGATTTTTTTTTGGAGTTTTGACAACTATTTGCGAACTACTTAAAAAAGTATAATTATATCTTTATTTTGAAAACGCCCCCCTTCCCTTAAATTTAAAAACAAATTGAAAAATAAATAAAATAGATTGGATAGGTTTTATCCGAGTTATCCAAATATTACTAGCCTATATTTTAAATGTAAATGGGAAATTAGATAAAACGAATTTATAGTTTATACTATTTTTCTTATGAATTTACTGTAAAAGAAAACGTCTTAATTTTTTTATATATGCGATGGAGAAAAATCAAGCATAACAGTGCTACGGTTTATTTTATCTGGAAGCAGATAGGAAAAAAGAATGTTTTATTACAGTAAATTCATAAGAAAAATGGTATAAATACAAAAAAGACCTAAAATAATATTTGCAACAGAGCTTTAGTAAACATTAACTAGTATAATCATATAATTAAAACTAAGACCATAATTTCGATTACTATTATTACTGTTTTACCGTTAATTTTTGTATATTTAATACACATACACAGTTAAATATATTAAGCTAACAAACCTAAATCTGTTAATTATGAAAAATTTTACCAAAATTAAGGCAAAAGGTTTCTTCTCTAAAACTTTATTTTTCCTTATTCTGTCTAGTTTACTATTAATCTTAAGTTGTAATAAAGAAGATACAATAGAAAATGAAGAACCCGAACAAATTCAAGAAATCATACCCAATATTAAATATTCTTCCACTCCTATTGAGGGGCAATATATAATAGAATACAATAATTCTACAGAAAGAATATCTAAATTAAACAAAGTTAGATCAAGTAGTGAGTATAAAGCTCAAGAGAATAGTTTGAGAAGTATGTTTTCTAATAAATTTAGTTTGAACAGTGAAGACATATTGTCTGTCTATGGGCATACAATTACGGGGTTCACTGCTAAACTATCAACATCCCAACTAAAAAAATTAGAAAAAGATCCAAGAATAAAAAGCATAGAAAAAGATGCAATTATAGGTCTGGGTAAACCACAAAGACCCATGCCCATAATTAGACCAAGACCTAGCCGACCAATTGCAACACCTACGCAAGTAACACCTTATGGCACTACCAGAGTTGGTGGTGGAGTAAGTGGTTCTTCTCATGTAGCTTGGGTAATAGACACAGGGATAGATCTTGATCACCCAGATTTAAATGTAGATGTTTATAGAAGTATATCCTTCTTATCTGGAGCAGGTTCTAACCGAAACCCAGAGGATAAAAATGGACATGGGACCCATGTTGCAGGCACCATTGCAGCAATAGATAACAATTTCGGAACCTTAGGAGTTGCACCCGGTAGTCTTGTTGTAGCCGTAAGAGTGTTAGATAGGAGAGGGCAAGGTTATGTGTCTGGCGTAATAGCAGGAGTTGATTACGCAGCTGCAAACGCTAGTTCTGGTGATGTTGCTAATATGAGTCTTGGAGGAGGTGCCTCTACATCACTTGACAACGCAATAGTTGCTGCAGCTAGTACGGGTTTAAAATTTGCTTTAGCAGCAGGAAACGAAAGTGATGATGCAGATTATTATTCACCAGCAAGAGTAAACCACCCAAATGTATATACCATTTCTGCGATGGATAGTTATGATAACTGGGCATCTTTCTCTAATTACGGAGCCTCTGTAGATTATTGCGCTCCTGGCGTTGGTATATATTCCACATGGTTATATGGAAGATACAATACTCTTAATGGAACCTCAATGGCTACACCACATGCTACTGGGGTATTGCTTTTAGGATCGCCGTCAAGTGATGGAACTGTAGCTGGAGACCCAGATGGTTCACCAGATCCAATAATTCACACCTTATAGTACGATTTCCCTTATACATTTATTGCAAAATAGAATATAAGGAAAACGATATAGATTACGGTATAAAAACATTTTTTTGAGATTTAAGATATCTTAAGTTAATTAAACAAAAAAACCGGATACCATTTTTATTTTGAATTTACTGTAAAAGAAAAATGGTATCCGGTTTTTGTTAGACGAAACGGTTTAAACCGCTTCGATTATAATATTCCAAGAGTAAAGAAAAATACCTAGGATATTTATTGTAATTTAATCCCTAATTTATTCATAACACTTTGGGTAAGGTCATATTTAGGCTCAATAAAAGCTAAGCCACTAGTAGAAGTAGTAAATACTTGAGTATATCCCTCTGCTTTAGCAACTTCCTTTAGTATTTTATCAATTTTATCATACAATGGCTGTAACAATCTGTTTTGCTCTTTTTGAACAGACAAAGTGCCTTCTTGTTTAAATTTGGTGATTTCGTTTTCTAAATTAATAATCTCCTCTTGTTTTGTTTTTTTCAAAAGATCGGTATAAGTAGATTCTTTAGTTTGATAATCTTCGATCTTTGCTTGATAAGTATTATATTTAGCTTTTAACTCCCCTTCTAGTTTAGAATTAAAGGACTTTAACTCTTCTTGAATTTTTGTTAATTCGGGCATTTTAGAGAGTATAAGGTCGCTATCAATGGTACCGGTTTTTGTTTGAGCTACTAATTGAACACTTATGATCAATAATAAAATAGGAAGTAATATTCTTTTCATTTTTAGATTTTTAAAACTTTGATACTGATTATTAAACTTTTGCAAAGATATAAGGATTAAACCAATGTCCAAATCAAATAGAATAAGAAATTTTGAAGAGAATCTATTTTATGAAGAGGTTTAAACTTTTTTGATTCTGGCAAAGAAATAATTATTTTCTATTCAATTGAAGTGTTTTTTGCACTTCATAGCAGCGCTACGAGGTAATAAAAAGACGAAAATTTAGTAAAAAAGAACATTTTTATAGCGAATTGAAAAAAGTTTAAACCACTTCTGTGTATAATTGTCCCCGATGAGGTTTTAATGCATCTCTAACTAATTTCATTTCGGAATCAATTACAACCAAAAAGGCAATACTATGCGTGTCATTTATTTTCTGAAAACCAGTAATATTTAGCGACAATTTTTCAGAAATAATATATTCTCTAAGATGAACCTCATGATGTTCTGCTATTTTGTTCGCATCGATTCCCCTAAAATCCCAAATTAATTTTAATTTTCTCTCCAACTATAATAGTTTAAATCATTTTACAGGCAAAAATAGATTAATTATATCGAAGTGGTAAGCTTTTTTGATTCTGGCAAAAAATAATTATTTTTATAGCGAATTGAAAAAAGTTTAAACCACTTCACTGTCCTAATCTTTATGAAACAAGCACATAGACAAAGCTTTGTGAACAAATACTACAAAACTATAATCTTACGTTACTATAAAAGCTTGTGAAATCTGTTTATATTATTATTTTTGTTCGACTGAGCAAATTATATTATAAAATTATGAATAAATTATCATTGTCTTTTTTTTTAGGGATTATATTTTTATCATCTGTATATGCACAACAAAAAGATGAAGTATTGTTAACAATAGACAAATCTAATATATACGCTTCTGAGTTTAAAAGGGTGTATCTTAAAAATATTGATTTGGTAAAAGATCAATCCCAAAAAGATGTAGATGAATATTTAGAGTTGTTTATAAACTATAAGCTAAAGTTAGTAGAAGCCAAAGAATTAGGATTAAACAAGAAAGAATCATACCTAAAAGAGCTAGAAGGATATAAAAAACAATTATCCTCAGGGTATCTTACCGATATAGAAGCATCTGAGATATTGGTAAAAGAGGCTTATGATCACTTACAAGAAAGAGTAAATGCCAGTCACATACTAATATCATTAAAACCGAATGCAATTCCAAAAGACACCTTATTAGCATATCAAAAAATTACAGAAGCACGCAATAAAATTATAAAAGGTCAAAGTTTTGAAGCAGTTGCCAAAGAATATAGCCAAGACCCATCTGTGGTAAATAATAATGGAGATCTTGGATGGTTTGTCGCTTTCAAGATGGTGTATCCCTTTGAGAAAGCAGCATATCAAACCAAAATAGGAGAAATATCACAACCTTTTAGAACTCAGTTTGGATACCATATTGTTAAAGTTAATGCAAGAGAAAAAGTACTAGGAGAAGTTACAGTATCTCACATTATGGTAGCCTCAGGAAAAGAAAGAACCGAGGAAGAAGCAGAAGAAAGAATCACCGATATTAATCAACAACTAAAACAAGGTGCTGTATTTGAGTCCTTGGCCAAACAATATAGTGATGACCGAAATACAGCAGTTAATGATGGAAAAATTAATCGTTTCGGACAAGGGGCGCTAAACTCGATAGAATTCGAAAAGGCAGCTTTTAATCTCCAAACACCAGGAGAATTATCAACCCCTATAAAAACAAAATATGGATGGCATATTATTAAATTAATAGAAAAACACCCCCCCGAATCATTCGAAAAACAAAAAGAAGAGTTAACTAAACGTGTAAAAAGAGATGGCAGATCAAAATCTGTAACCAAATCTTTTATTAATACCCTTAAGAAAAAATATTCAGTTACAAGAAACGAGGAAGCTATAGTATACATCAAGAAAATTATTCCAGATACGATGTTAACAAAAGAATGGAAAACACCAGAAGATGAAAACCTGAAAAAAGTACTTTTTAAACTTAAGCAAACAGAATTTAGATACGAAGACTTTGTTAATTATTTGCAAAGAGTAAAATATAAAAGAAAAAACTATACAGATACTAACACTTTTATAGAGGAGCAATACTCTGACTTTGAGTCATCAACCCTTTTAGAGTATTATGAAGAACATTTAGAAGAAGACAATGAAGATTTTGCTAATATTTTTGTAGAATACAAAGAGGGTCTTTTGCTTTTTGATCTTATGGATACCAAAATTTGGAACGCCGCAAAAGAAGATTCTATAGGACTTAAGAAATTTTATAACGCAAATAAAAATAATTATACCCAAAAAGAAAGTTACCAAACCTTTAAAGCATCCAGCTCTAGTAGAGAAGCAATCGAAAAAGTTAAAAATCTATTAGAAAAAGGAAAATCAGTAGAAGAAATAAAAAAAGAAGCAAGCGTAGTAAACTCTATTTCGGTACTTTTTTCGGAAGAAGAGTTAACAAAAGGAGATGAAATTTTACCAAAGAATTTTTTAGCCAAAACAGGAGAGATCATAATCACCAACGATAATGATTATTTTACATTACTACAAGTTAAGAAAATATTGCCTCCCAAAATTAAATCGTTTGAAGAAACTAAAGGAAAAGTGATTAATGACTTTCAGGAAAGTATAGAAAAAACATGGGTTAAAGACTTGAGAGAAAAACACCAAGTGAAAATAAATAAGCGTATGCTAGCGAAAATAAAAAAAGAATTGTCTAAATAAATGAAATATATCAAAATTGTAGTATTATCCATATTGATTATTTCATGTCAAAAAAGAAATAATAAATTAGACAAAGAAGTAATTGCGCGAGTAAACGATAAATATTTATATGAAGAAGATATAAAAGATCTTGTGCCAGAAAACGCCTCAGTAGAAGACAGTACACACATCATAAATAGTTATATAAATGTTTGGGCAACCAAACAATTATTTATCGATCAAGCAAAACGTAATCTTGCTGATATCGAATTAAAGAAATTTGATGTCTTAGTCGAAGATTATAAAAACACTTTATACATAAACGCTTATAAAGACGCAGTGATCAATCGATCTATTAATTTAGAAGTTACGGAACAGGATCTAAAGAGCTATTATGAAGAAAATCAAAGAAATTTTAACCTTAATGAAGAGCTGGTAAGATTACGTTACTTACATTTGCCATCTGATTTTGACGATATTGTTGCAACAGAGCAAAAATTTAGTCGTTTTAATGAAGATGATAAAGAAGAGTTGGAAAATAAAAAATTAGAATACATATCCTATTCTTTTGAAGATTCTTTATGGGTTTCTTTAGATCGTGTTTTAAATAAATTACCGATTCTTAAAAAAGAGAATAAAGAAGATCTTTTATTAAAAGAAGAGTACATACAGTTACAGGATACCACTGGTATATACTTGATTAGATTCAATGAAGTGTTAAAACGCAATGAAACCGCTCCATTAGATTATATTAAATCTACTGTAAAACAGATTGTGATAGGTCAGAGAAAAAGAGAGTTGATAAAAAATTTAGAAAAGGATATTACAAAAGATGCAATTAAAAATAAACAGTTTGAAGTCTATAAAAAAGAGTAATACATTGTGTGTAATACTTGTGTTATTAAGTACTATTTCGCAAATATATGCTCAAGAAATAATTGATGAAGTAACAAATGTAGAAGAATCAGATACAGTAGAGAAGTCTAATGCAGTAGAAGAATCTAACACAGAGCAAAAACGAACCAAAGTAGACGGTATAGCTGCCGTAATAGGCAAACACGTAATTCTGGATAGCGATATATTTATAGCATATCAGCAATTAGTAAGTGAAGGTATATCAGTAAATGAGGTTAGTAATTGTCAATTAGCAGGTAGTTTATTCGAAAATAAATTATACGCACACCATGCTGTACAAGACAGTATTCTAGTGACAGAAAAAGAGGTAGATAATATGGTTGATCAGCAATTGAAGTATATGATTCAGGAGTTGGGAACTATCGAGAAGGTTCTTAAATTCTACAAAAAAGAAGACGAAGAAGAATTTAGAAAAGAACTTTTCCAAATAAATCAATCTAATAAGCTAGCCGAAAACATGCGATCTAGTATTATTAAAGATATTGAAGTGTCTCCAGAAGAAATACGTGAGTTTTTTGATGAAATACCTAAAGAAGAAAGACCGTTATTTGGTACAGAAGTAGAATTGGCTCAAATTGTTATTGACCCAGAAATTACCGAAGTCGAAGAACAAAAAGTAATGGATCGATTAAAAGAATTTAGAACGGACATCGTTGAAAACGGAAGTAGTTTTGCTACAAAAGCAGTATTATATTCTCAGGATCCAGGATCCAAATCTACAGGAGGTAAATATACGCTAAACAGACAAACACCCTTTGCTAAAGAGTTTAAAGATGTTGCATTTGCTCTACAACAAGGAGAAGTTAGTGAACCCTTCAAAACTGAATTTGGATGGCATATCATTCAGGTTGATAAAATCAGAGGAGAAGAAATAGACGTAAGACACATCCTTTTAATACCTGATGTATCTAGTGAAAGTGAAGAGAAAGCAAAAAAATTGATTGATTCTATTCGTACCAGTATAGTTAATAAAACAATCGATTTTAAAGAAGCGGCCAGAAAATTTAGTACCGAAAAAGAAACCAGAGAAGACGGTGGGCAATTAATTAATCCAACAACAGGCAATTCTCGCTTTGAACTTACCAAAATAGACCCTATATTGTATGATCAAGTATCAAAGTTAAAAACTAATGAAGTTTCTTTGGTTATTCCTGATCAAGATCGTCAAGGACGAAAAAAGTATAAATTAATAACAGTACTTAATCGTTATGATGAACATATCGCAGATTATTCTAAAGATTATCTAAAAATACAGGAACTAGCTCTAAAGAAAAAACAAATTGAAACGATCAGAAAATGGCAAGAGGAGAAAATCAAGGATACATACATTAAAATTAACGGCGAGTATAGAAACTGTGAGTATAGTGGAAATTGGTTAAAAAAAGAACAATAATATGTCAGATGACGTTGCAGCTGTAAAAAAACTGGTAAGTAAACATGCCGAGTTAAAAAAAGAAATAGCCAAAGTAATAATAGGTCAAAATGAAGTAGTAGATCAAGTGCTACTCTCGATACTTTCTGGTGGACACGCACTTTTGATAGGAGTCCCTGGATTGGCTAAAACCCTTATGGTAAACACCATATCCAAAGTTTTAGGATTAGATTTTAAACGAATCCAATTTACACCTGATCTAATGCCTAGTGATATTTTAGGAAGCGAAATCCTAGATGAAACTAGACATTTTAAGTTTATAAAAGGACCTATTTTCTCTAATATAATATTGGCAGATGAGATTAATCGTACACCTCCCAAAACTCAGGCGGCATTACTAGAAGCAATGCAAGAAAGAGCTGTAACAGTTGCAGGACATCATTATAAACTAGATTTGCCTTATTTTGTACTTGCTACCCAAAACCCTATTGAGCAAGAAGGTACATATCCACTACCAGAAGCTCAATTAGACAGGTTCATGTTTGCAATAGAACTAAAATATCCTAGTTTCCAAGAAGAAGTAGAGGTGGTAAAAAGTACTACAGGAGATAAGGTAAATACAGTTAATTCGTTATTTACAGCTCAAGAAATCATAGATTATCAACAATTGATTAGACGTATTCCTGTAGCGGATAATGTTATAGAATACGCCGTAAATATTGTTGGCAAAACTAGACCTAATAGCGAATCGGCTACAGATTTAGTGAAAAATTATATAGATTGGGGAGCTGGTCCTAGAGCGTCGCAAAACCTTATTTTAGCTGCTAAAGCTAATGCAGCGGTTAAAGGAAAATTTTCACCAGATTTTGAAGATGTACAGGCTGTAGCAATGGGAATCCTTCGTCATCGTATAATTAAAAATTATAAAGCAGAAGCAGAAGGGGTAAGTATAGAGGATATAATAAAAGATTTGTTTTAGAGAGTTTTCTTCTGTCTCTTTATCAAAAAATGAAAATTATCCAAAAATATTTAAACAAACTTTTTTAGGAAAATCTCGCTTTTTCTTGAGTTCAACTAATAAATGCAACAGTTCGATTTGAGCATTGTGTATAATTTTTTCAAAACAGAAAAGTAGAAAAACCTACCTTTCCTGTTTTGATGGAAGTATAACTTGCGGTCTCAAATCGCCAAAAAAGAAGTTGCATGGTAACTATTCAGTTGTTTTTATTAAATATTTCTAAGTATATGGCGTAAAAATCTTTGTTTTATTGATGATTTATAACCAAAACCCTGATTTTAGTGTCATTATTTTATTTTAAAGTTTACAAATTGCTAACTAATACCATTTTTCTTATGAATTTACTGTAAAAGAAAATCCCTTATTTTTTTATATCTGCGATAGAGAAAAATCAAGCATAGCAGCGCTACGGTTTATTTTTATCTGGAAGCAGATAGGAAAAAAGAATATTTTATTGCAGTAAATTCATGAGAAAAATGGTATAAAATAAAAATACCGTTTTTAACACGTTGAAAATAAATAAATTAACTGGGTGAATAGTTGCCAAATAAATCTATCTTGCTGTTTAGTTACCTGTTTATGAATACTTATAATTATTCATATATTAGAATGACAGTTTTTTAGAACACCATCGAAGAGGGTTAATATTTTGGATATGAAAAATAATATTTATAGGATTAAGAAACTTCTATTTCATAAATCAATAATAAGAGGTTTAATAGGTGGCATTATATTATCTATTGGTGCGCTTATATACATTCTAGCAATTGATAGTCTCCCTAACGTAGTTAATCCAAGTTCTACGGAATCCCTTAAATATATTGCCTACTTCATCATACTTATAGTAGCAGGTGGTATCGGGACAATACTAGGCATATGGTTCGGAAAACTCATAGAAACTAAATTTCCGAAACTAATCAAATTTATCCCAATTATTCTATTAATAGCATTAAGTCTACTTACAACTATTGTAGGTTCTATATTGTTTATTGTTGAAAAAAAACAATTAACTGTATGGAATAAAGACAATACCATTGGTATACAAATAGACAAAGGAATTGTTAAAAGAATTGCAATAACTCCAGATCATAAATTACATAATTATAATCTCTCTCTAAATGCTAATCACTCCATTGGGCATAACCATGGTAATTATGTAAACTCAAGTTATAATTTAACCGATAATGAAGTGAATGAATTTAATTGGAATGGCAAGAGATATATTGCCTCAATGGACGGGATATCTCTAATGGGGGAAAACAAGTATATAACTAACCATTCTCATTTAAGTAACCATCCCTATATTATAGGAATGAGTTATTTAACCTATCCTGTTGATACTAATAAATCATTCTTATTTCTATTAATTCGATTTAGAGCTACATCACATTTGTCTGCCTTATTTGTATACGATGCTAATGGTGAGTTGGTGTATAAAGAGTTAATGAATCATTCTGAAAATATGTTAGAGACAGGAGAAATTAACGATTCTAAAAAGGTCATTATATTAGGTAGATCTACACGCAAAGATGATGTTTATGAAAGAAGTTTAGGGGATCACTTTTATAGTATTGACCCGAGTTTGCTAAAATGATATAAAGGAGAAGGCTCTGTTGCAAATATTAATTTTTGATAAAAAAGCACAAATTATTGTTTCTCAAACAGCTACTAAACTTGAGTTCAACTAATAAATGCAACAGTTCGATTTGAGCATTGTGTATAATTTTTTCAAAACAGAAAAGTATAAAAACCTACCTTTCCTGTTTTGATGGAAGTATAACTTGCGGTCTCAAATCGCCAAAAAAGAAGTTGCATGGCACACTTAACCCAAAAACAAAGATACACAATCTGTTGTATGCTAAAACAAGGCTATGAGAAGTCTGAAAATTGCAAGATCAATAAATAAGAATAGGTCTGTGATTTACAATGAAATTAAACGGAATTCTGATAAACGGAACGGTGTTTATAATGATGAACTAGCAAACAAAAAATATGCTAAACGTCAAAAGGAGAAGCCTAAATACAAGCGTTTTACTAGTTCCATTAAAGAGGAAACAGAAATCTTGTTACAAGAAAATTATAGCCCCGAACAAGTTGTCGGTACTCTTAAAAAGCAAAATTGTTTATTTCAATCGAAAAGTATACCAGTCTTTCAATCCAAAAGTATACCATTATAATTAAATAAAAAAGTTTCTTTGTGTCACATGTATTTCTTGGGGATTATGCAAAAGAAAAAAACTATGCTAGTGATTTTAGGCTTGTTGAACTGGAAACAACTCGACCTTAGGAGAGTTGTTCTATTTCAACAATTCCCGTAAACACTGGGTTAATTTGATTTATTGAAAACTATTTAAAATTCATTTTCACTTTAAAGAAAACTTATTTTCTATTATGTAAAATTTTCTCCCCAACTTTTTTATGTGACCCCTTAAATGGACTAATTAGGCAATATTTTACAAAAGGATCTGACTTTACAAACATAACAGATCAACAAGTAAAGGAAGTAGAAACTAAATTAAATAACAGACCTAGGAAAATTTTTCTTTTAGCCTTGTAAAATGCTAAAAATTATTATATTAGCAAAGCAATCATCAATCCATCTCATAATGAAACTTATTAAATATATATTTTTGCTATTATTATCAGTTGTAATTGGAAGTGTTGTTTATGTAGCCATTTCTGACGGTAAATTTTATATTGAAGAAAGCAAAATCATAGATGCCCCAGACGAATTACTTTTCTCTATTATTAACGAATACAGGACATGGGAAAAATGGGGACCTTGGATGGATCAAACAGATGATATGATTATTAGCTATACAAATACTACAAGTGGCAAAGGTGCCTCTTATAGTTGGAAAAGTAAATCCAAAGGAGATGGAAGCATGCTTACTGAAGAAGCCTCCCCTTTTAGTAGTATTTCCCAAAAAATAACATTTATAACACCATTCGGAGAAAGCAATAGCGATGTATTTTGGAAACTCGAAAAAATAGAAGAAAAAAAAACTAAGGTTACATGGGGAATGAAGGGAACACAATCTTTCTTCGAAAAAGCCTACTGGATAACTCAGGATAGCACCTTATCACAAAACATTAAACCAATGTATCATAAAGGATTATCTAATTTGGACACCTATGTACAAGAAAAAATGAAAATCCACACCTTGTCCATTGATGGTGTAACAGAACATAAAGGAGGATTCTATATGCATAATGCCACTACTTCATCTATAGAAGATATCCCAAAGAAAATGAACCAGATGATACCCGCTGTTAAAGCCTATATGTCTCAGAACAATCTTCCACAAACCGGAACACCGTTTACAATCTATAACGAAATAAATAAAGAACAAGGAACCGCTATCTTCTCTATTGCTATACCAACTAGCGATCTAATAGTTACCCCTCCTAAAAGTTCTATATTATGCTCCGCTCTACCAAAACAGAAAGTAGTTAAAGCTACTTTAACCGGAGATTACAAATATCTACCCGAAGCTTGGATAAAAAGTTATAAATATATTTCTGAAAACAATCTTGAAATAGAAACTTCATCACCTGTTTTTGAAATATATAAAATAAACCCCGACATACAACCTAATCCCGCTAAGTGGATTACAGAGTTATTCATTCCTATCAAATAGCAACATATTTATTTTTCTAAAAAACATATAAATAAATCCTAAACAACTATTTGATTTATCTTATTTTTAGCAAAATATATATTCTTATAAACATCTTCTGTCTATTCAGATTTATCTATGTGTTATAAATATATATGTAATTCATTGTAAAAAAAGTTTATATATCATTCAATAATGAAACAAATACTCCTAGTGTTTATTGGAGGTGGATCTGGTAGTATTGTCAGATATTTCATCGGTAAAGTTCTTAATAAACAGAATTATCAAATCCCCTATGGAACACTTACTGTAAATATAGTAGGTAGCTTACTAATAGGTGTTATTCTTGGATTATCTCTAAAAAACAATTCATTATCCCAAAACACTATTCTCTTATTAGCCACAGGGTTTTGTGGTGGCTTTACAACTTTTTCGTCTTTTGCCTATGAAAATCTTATCTTGTTAAAAAACGGAGATATCTGGAGCTTTATTACTTATACCACTTGCTCATTTATTTTGGGTATAATAGCTGTAGGTTTTGGGATATTCTTAGTTAAATAAACCTGACTACAACTATCTACAAGCAATATTATCAAGAGGAATTACCAAAAAAATAGAAACACCCCTAAAAAAACCTTACACCATTCCCTTATGAATTTACTGCAAAAAAAATGGTGTTGTTTGAATTTTAAAAGAAACTCCGAACTTATTCGGGGTCAAAATAGCTACCATATCACATAAAAAATTTCCCCTAAAACATTACTATTGACTCTTTTAAGATCATTTATAACAAAAAAACAAAGTAGCACACCCTTCCTTTTTTACAAAAAACAGCACTTTAACAAAACTTTAACATAATCATAAACCCTTTTGTTTAAAAGGGTTTACACTACTTTTATATCTTATAAATCA
>CAVYIL010000224.1:0-15861 GCA_963768325.1 uncultured Flavobacteriaceae bacterium
TCTCAAGTAGAAGATATAGAATATATAGCCCCTAGAAATATCACAGGTAATAGAGGAACTCCGCCAGGGCAATTTATTAGAGGGACAAAATCAGGGGCGTACACTATATTTGGGGATTACCCAACGATAGACAAAGTGGCAAAGAAAAAAATAGTTGAAGGAGGAAGGTTTATTAATGAGGAAGATATTAAGTATAGTCGTAAAGTTTGTGTAATAGGAGAAGGGATTTATAAGCAGTTTTATGACAAGGGAGAAGAGGTAATAGGAGACTTTGTTAAAATAAATGGAATATTTTTTAAAGTCATAGGGGTATATAAGCCTACCCAAATGGGTCTGTGAAGGTGATGATTCTATTTTTTTACCTTTCACTACTTTTCAAGCCATATTTAATCAAGGGAGAGATATAGCATGGATGGTAATTACAGCTAAATCCAATATTAATATCATTAATACAGAAGCAAAAATAAAGACTGTATTAAAACGAATGCACGATGTACATCCTGATGATGAATCCGCTTTTGGAAGTTTTAATTTGGGAGAAGCAGTAGAGAAAATGAATGGATTTTTAAAAGGAATGCGTTTAATAACCTATATAGTAGGAATAGCTACACTTTTAGCAGGTATTATAGCAATAGGCAATGTTTTATTAATAACAGTAAAGGAGCGTACTAAAGAGATTGGAATTAGAAGAGCATTAGGTGCAACCCCATCAGAAGTTAGAGGACTAATTATGTTAGAATCAATTTTGTTAACGTTTGTTGCCGGGTTGATGGGTTTTATTTTTGGAACCTTTTTTCTGTGGGGAATTAATGTAATGATTGGAGATAATGAAGAAATACCAATACTTAATCCAACAGTAGATTTTTTAGCAATAATAGGAGCGTTAGCATCTACCGTTATATTAGGAACTTTAATAGGTCTTATCCCAGCTCAAAAAGCAGTAAGCATTAGACCGATTGAAGCTTTAAGAGAGGAATAATAAAACCATTAAATAAACAGATTAATTTAATCAATCAAAATGAAAAAGATTTTTAAAATTGTATTAATAGTCCTGTTAATAGCAGCACTTGTTTTTTCTGGAAAATATATTATAGAGACAAATCGAAAATCACCGATTACATTTACAACAGAAAAAGCATTTAGAACCTCTATAGAAGAAAAGACCGTTGCCACAGGAAAAGTAATCCCTGATGTCGAGGTAGAGATAAAACCACAAATTTCTGGAATAATTCAAAAAATATATGTAAAAGAAGGAGATGTAATAAAATCAGGAGCATTAATTGCTAAAGTAAAAGTAGTACCAAATGAGCAAGCCTTAAATAATGCAAAAGGTAGAGTAAAAAGCTCTAAAATAGTGGTAGGGAACACTAAAGTAGAATATTTTAGAAATAAAGCCCTATTTGACAAAGGAGTGATTTCTAGTCAGGATTTTAATGCAATAAAATTAAAGTATAATCAAGCAAAGCAAGATTTCTCTAACGCCAAAAGTGATTATGAGATAATTAAATTAGGTTCTGCAGGTGGTTCTGCTTCTGCCAATACTAATATTAGAGCGACAGTTTCTGGAACAATTCTAGTAATACCTGTTAAAGAAGGCGATCAAGTTATCGAAAGTAATAATTTTAATGCGGGGACATCCATAGCAACTATTGCAGATCTTAATAAAATGATTTTTGAAGGAAAAGTAGACGAAGCAGAGGTGAGTAAACTGAAACTAGATATGCCACTTAAGATTAGTTTAGGAGCAATAAGGGATAAAGAATTTGACGCCAAACTAACATTTATTTCGCCCAAAGGAAATGAAGAGCAGGGAGCTGTGCAATTTAAAATAGAAGGAGAAGTATACTTAGACGATTCATTTTTTGTAAGAGCTGGATATAGTGCAAATGCATCTATAATACTAGAGTCCAAAGATGATATTTTAGCTATAAAAGAGGCATTGCTCCAATTTGATAAAAATACAGAAGAACCTTATGTAGAAGTTATGACTGGTGACCAAGAATTTGAAAAGAGAGATGTAAAGATAGGTTTATCTGACGGGATAAATGTAGAAGTGTTATCAGGAATAACAGAAGAGGATGCTATCAAGGTTTGGAATAAAACGGAACCTATAAAAAAAGAAGTAGAAGGAAATGAATAAATAAGTGTAATACAAAGCAGAATTAATATCCCCATTAATTCTAAAAAAGCATATAGTAAACACGATCAAAAAAACAGTCAGTAGTATTATGAAAATTATAGTTTCAATAGTATGTTGTGCCCTACTTGGGGTGTTAATCTCTCAAGCACAAGTAAAACAATGGTCCCTACAGGAGTGTGTGGAGCATGCGTTAGAGAACAACATAACTATAAACCAGTCAGCCCTAAATATAGAATCGGCTGATATTGATAAAAGCGATGCTTTCGGTAATTTTTTACCATCCATAAATATTTCTGCTACAAATTTTTGGAATTTAGGTTTAAGTCCAGACCCTATTTCGGGAACCAATAAGACTCAAAGCTCTAGGACTTCTTCTTATGAATTAAAAGTAGGAATAACGATTTTTAAAGGATTGCAAAATATTAGACAATTTCAAAAAGCTAAATTAAGTAAACTATCAAGTCAATATAACTTTGAGAAATCCAAAGATGATATAATCTTATTTATAGCTAATAGCTACCTTCAAATATTATTAAATAAAGAATCATTAAGTGTAATAGAAAAACAGCATAAAATTACAATAGAACAATTAAAAAGAACAAAAGATTTAGTTGAAGCAGGAGTTTTACCTCAAGGAAATATATTAGAAATTGAAGCTACATCTGCGGATGAATTAACCCGAATTGTACAGGCACAAAATTCAGTAAAGATTAGTTTGATAGGATTGGCGCAAACATTATTAATTAAAGATTATGTGAATTTTGATATTGAAATGAAAGAATATTTAGTGCCTGCTAAAGAGATTTTAGAAAAACCAATTGAGGAGATAATGTCTAAGGCTAGAGAATCAAGATATGAAGTGCGTATAGCGGAACAAGATAAACTGATAGCAGAAAAAGATTTAGGGATCTCTAGAGGAGCATACTACCCTACATTAACTGCTGTTTTTAATGTTGACACAAGAGAATCTGGTGTAAATAGAACTATTAATGAAATAGATCCTGCTAACAGGTATAAAGAGATAGGTTTTTTAAAAAATACAGGAGAACCTGTTTTATCTGAAAACTTTCTTATTAAAGAAATTTCACCAACACCATTTTTTAATCAATTTTCGGATAATTATGGAGTGACTTATGGCGTATCTCTTACTATACCTGTTTTTAATGGTTTTTCGGCTAGAAATGCAGTTAAAAGAAATAAAATTAATGTAAAACGCACAGCACTTAAACTAGAACAAGCTCAGTTAGATTTAGATAGTAATGTGTATCAAGCGTATCTAGATGCTAAAGGCGCGGCAGAAGCCTACGAAGCGGCAATTGTGGCTGTAAAAGCACAGGAAAGAGCCTATGAATACTCAAAAGAAAGATACGATATAGGTTTAAACAATGCATTTGATTTTAGTCAATCAAAATTCAAGTTAGAAAACGCACAGAGTAAAGAGATACAAACTAAATTTGATTTTATTTTTAAAATTAAAGTTTTAGAACTTTATTTTGGAATTAAATTAGTTGATCTGAAATTATAGAAGATAATATATAGAAGTGGTTTAACCTTTTTGATTCTGGCTACTCAATTGAAGTGTTTTTTTGTACTTTATAGCAGTGCTACGAGGTAATATAAAGACGAAAATACTATAAAAAAGAACATTTTTATAGCGAATTGAAAAAAGTTTTAACCACTTCATGATTAGAAAGTAGAAATATAGAGTTTTTAGGTTAGAGGAGGCGAGAAAAAGACAGGTAGAGAAGTTCTATTATTAATACTTAATCGATTTGTTAATATATGATCTAGAAATTATTTTAAAAGTACATAGATTAATAAATACCATTTTGATTAGATTATATTTGCATAAATATTTTTTGATAAGATGTCCTATATTTTGTGTATCGAAACCTCAACAACTAATTGTTCTGTAGCACTAGCCAAAGACGGTTTAGTAATAGCGTTTATAGAAGATTATGATAATAAATATTCTCATGCAGAGCGGTTGCATAATTATATAGACACTGTAATTAAAGAAGGGGGGATTCATTTAAGAGAACTTTCGGCAGTGTCCGTGAGTAAAGGACCAGGATCCTACACAGGTTTAAGGATAGGAGTTTCGGCAGCAAAAGGATTGTGTTATGCTTTGAGTATCCCGTTGGTATCTATATTTACCTTACACTCTTTAGGATTACAAGTAAAGATAGAAGAAGGTTATATTGTGCCTATGTTAGATGCAAGAAGAATGGAAGTTTATTCAGCTGTATTTTCGAGCAGTCACATACTCGAAAGAGAAACAAGGGCGGAAATCTTGAGTGATGAATCTTTTTTAACATATCTGGATAAGGGTAAAGTATATTTTATAGGTAATGGTGTAGAGAAACTAACCACGATATGTAATCATGAGAATGCTGTTTTTATAACAGATAAACTTCCTTCAGCTAAAGAAATGGCTTTGTTAAGTTATTCTAAATTTGTGGATGGAGATTTTGAAAATATTAATCATTTTGAGCCCTATTACTTAAAAGACTTCGTGATGGGCCAGGGTTAACACTTTTTAAGGCGTTGTATTTGGCGATAAGACGAATAAGATCATCTTCTTTTCTAAGGCTTATTTTTTCTTTTTTAATATATTTTTTTAACTCATTTTCTTTATCGCTGAAAGAAGCGAGTAAATCCTTTTTGTTAGAAGAAAGCTCCATAATTATGTTGTTTTCTTCTAAGTAATAGTGAGTTCTGGTTTTTATGCTTCCTCGACTGGCAGAGCCAACAGAAATAACACTACCCCCTGATTGAGGGTGTGCGATGTCAAGAGAAAGTTTCTTATAGATTCTATATTTACTGTTTAATTCTACTAATATATAATATCCGTTTTTAGAAATACCGCGTTGGTTTTTAAATTCGCAATAATAATAGTAATCACTATCGATTCGAATATGAATGGTAGGGACTTTAAGTACATGAAACAATTCTGAACCAGTGCTGTATTCCATTGTATCGTGATAGATATTGTACTTTAGTTTTGTGTCAAAAGTACCAGACTTTTCATCAATAACACTAGCTTCTTCATAGTAGATTTTTTTGTATATAGAACCAGTATAATCATCTCCAAAAGGATATGTTTTGTCAATAGGTTCTATCAAAGATCTCGGAATTTGTGCAAAAATCATTGTAGAAAACAGTAAAAATAAAAGGGGCAATATATTTTTCATTTTTTCTAGTATTTATAAAATAAACTGATGCAAAACTAGTGAATTTACTTTTTATGTGCAATTATTGTTGAAATTAACTGATGTTTTTAGGAATTTGATAAAATATTTAATTAAAGTCGGGGCGTTTTGTGATATTTGTTCTTTATTTATTAAACTATTTGCGTTAAAACATAGTATTTGTGTTGTGATTTGATATTGTAGGTATCTGTTTATATGATGATTATAAGCTTTGGTGGTTTTGGTTTGGAGTAGTTGTTGAGTTTTTATTTAGGGGAAATAAAGTGTTATTATTACCTAGAAAAGGATTGAAATCTTGGGTTAAGTTTTATTTTAAAGTAGTTTTTAAGATGTGATTTTTTTATTAATACTAACGGGGAAATTTCACAATCTTTTTATAGTTTTTTTATTTTGTATGAAATCGAAGTTGATATTTAGTAAAGAGTGTATATTCTTCGTGTTTTTAAAGCAAAAAAAAGCCCTTTTTAAAAAGGGCTTTTCAGGTGGTGCCTCCAGGAATCGAACCAGGGACACAAGGATTTTCAGTCCTTTGCTCTACCAACTGAGCTAAGGCACCATTGCTTGTAAGCGGTGGCAAATATATAACTCATTTTTATAATCCACAAAATAAATTTTAAAAAAAATAGTTTTGTATTTTTGAGACATATAAAAAAGAGATGAATCTTATCATAGATGTAGGCAATACTCGTATAAAAATTGCGGTTTTTGAAAAATCTAAATTGATTTTTAAAAAGATTATAAATTTAGAGGATTTTACAGATACAGTGTTGTATGTTAAAAGTAACTATCCCTTAATCAAAGATGCTATTTTATCATCTGTTTCCAGAAAGCCAGAAAAAGAAACGAGATTTCTACAACGATTGTTTAAAACATTAATTTTAGACCATTCTGTAGAGATGCCTTTTAAAAATTTATATTCAACACCAAAAACACTTGGGGTTGATAGAATAGCATTGGTAGCAGCTGCTGTAGATCAGTTTCCCGAAAAACACATATTAATAATAGATGCAGGAACCTGTATAACATATGATTTTAAAAACAATCAAGAAGAATATTTAGGAGGAGCAATTTCACCGGGGATAAGATTGAGATACGAAAGCTTTACATAATTATACGGCAAATCTTCCTTTGTTAGAAATAAAAGAGCCCAGAAATCTTATTGGAAATACTACAGAGGAAGCGATTCATTCTGGAATAGTAAATGGAATTTTGTGTGAAATTGATGGCGTAATATCTATATATTGCAACATTTATGCTGATTTAACAGTTATTTTAACCGGTGGAGATGCACAATTTTTTGGCTAATAGATTAAAAAATAGCATATTTGCCACCTCTAATTTTTTGTTAGAGGGACTAAATCATATATTAGACTTTAATAATAATCAATGATAAAGAAGATTTTAGTAGTCATTCTGGTAATAGTAGCCAGTTTATCTTATGCTCAAGAAGGAACAACTTCACCTTATTCTTTTTATGGAATTGGACTTCGTAAATTCAAAGGAACAGTAGAAAACAAATCGATGGGAGGGCTAAGTGTTATATCAGATAGCGTCCACCTTAATCTACAAAACCCTGCTGGTTATGGAGAATTGAAGTTAACAGCGTATACTTTAGGCGCTAGTTATAGTTCAATAGGAATTAAGAACAAACAAGAAAAATCTCACACGGATAATGCCACCTTGGATTATTTGGCAATCGGAATACCCGCAGGAAAATTTGGTTTTGGCTTTGGGGTTATCCCTTTTAGTGCAGTAGGGTATAAGCTTATGAGTAAAATTGATGCTGGAAAAGAAATTCAATCGACAGGAGTTGGAGGCTTAAATAAAGTGTTTTTAGCTACAGGTTTCAAGGTAAATAAAAATTTAAATGTAGGTTTAGATTTTAATTATAATTTTGGGAATATAGAAAATAAAAGAATTTTGATAGACACTAATGAACAATTTGACACCCGAGATATAACAAGTTCTTATTTATCTGGATTAAGCATATGTCTTTAGGAGTTACCTATAAAGCAATGCTGACAGATAAGTTAGAAATATATAGTTCAATTGTATCTACGCCTTCTTTTAAACTTTTATCAAATAATAGTAGGGAATTGTCTACAATAACCATTTTAAATAATGGGAAAGAAGTTGTTAATGAAAGAAAAGAAATTGATACAGAGGACGATAAAATTGATTTACCAGCTGAGTTTAAACTTGGAGTAGGAGTTGGTCAGTCTAAAAAATGGTTTTTGGGAACAGAGTATACTTATGTAGATAGCCAATCGTTTGAAAATTATTCTTTTACAACGACAAATATCGATGTTAAATACGAAAATTCTGTAAAGTTAGGGCTAGGAGGGTATTATATTCCTAAATATAATTCGTTGACTAGTTATTTTAATAGAATAGTCTATCGAGCTGGTTTAAGATATGAAAAAACAGGATTAAAAATTAGTAATACGTCAATTAATGAGTTTGGCATATCTTTTGGTGTAGGATTACCTGTCGGAAATTTTTTCTCCAATTCTAATATATCAGTAGAATATGGACAAAGAGGTACTACCGATTTTGGACTAGTAAAGGAAGAATTTTATAATTTTTCAATAAGTTTGTCATTTAATGATAAGTGGTTTAGAAAATTAAAATATAATTAACTACAATTTAATACAGCTATGAATACTAAAATTTTATTTACAATAGTAACCAGTCTAGTTATAAGTGCAACTAATGTTAGTGCTCAAGCTACTGACTGTGCTACAACAGCTTCAATAGCCTATGAGCATGCTAAAGTAAAGAATTATGAGGCGGCAGAAGCGCCTTTATGGAAAGTAAGAAAAGATTGTCCTACATATAGTGTTGCAACTTTTCAATTTGGAGAAAAATTATTGAAGGACAAGTATTCAAATGCTTCGGAAGCAGAAAAACCTACAATTGCAAAGGAAAGAATAGAGTTATTGAAGGAACGTTTCCTATATTTCCCAACAAAAACCAAAATTGGAGACATGCATTCTGATATTGGTCAGATTATGTATGATGATAAAATAGGGACTAAAGAAACTCAGTTTGCTGAATTCCATAAAGCTTATACAGAGGATAAGAGTAATTTTAATGGCGCTAAAAAATTATACACTTATTTTTCATTATTAGTAGATTTACAAGATGAAGGAAAAAAAGATCTTCAAGATGTTTTTGACTTATATGATGATATAACAGAAAAAATTGAAGATGAAGAAAGTGAACTAGCTAAACTAATAGCAGAATTATCAGAAAAAGAAGAATCTGGAACTGCTTTAACTACAAAAGAAAAAAAGAGACTAAAGAACTCGGATACTAATTTAGAAGCATTTAGTAAAGTTAAGGCAGGAATTAATCAAAAGCTAGGAGCTAGAGCAGATTGTACTAATTTGATTCCGTTATACAATGGGCAGTTTGAAAGTAAAAAGACGGATGTAAAATGGTTACGAAGTGCTGCAGGAAGAATGTCAGCTAAAGAATGCACAGAAGATCCATTGTTTTTTAAGTTAGTAGAGGCTTTTCACAAAGCAGAGCCTTCTGCTAAGTCAGCTTATTATTTAGGGATATTAGCAATAAAAGATAAAAAGACAACAAAGGCACTAGAATACTTTAACCAATCAGCGGAGTTAGAGAAAAAAGCTAGTGATAAAGCTAAGGTGTACTTTAAAATAGGAGAGGTACTAAAGAAAAAAGGTAGTCTAGGGAAAGCTAGATCATATTATAAGAAGGCTTTAGCACAAAAACCTTCATTAGGTACTGCTTATTTAAGAATAGCATCAATGATAGCTAGTAGTGCTAATAATTGTGGTACTGATGTATTTAGTAAAAGAGCTGTTTATTGGTTAGCAGAAAATTATGCAAGAAAAGCAGGAAAAGTAGATCCTAGTCTATCATCTAATGCTAGTCAAACTGCAGAAAACTACCATGCAAAAGCTCCTTCAAAAACGGATATATTTAATAATCCAGGTGTAACTTCTGTTAAAATTGAATGTTGGATTGGCGAAACAGTAAGAGTTCCTAAGTTGTAGAAATGCGAAAAAAAAAATGTTATATACTATTAAACTTTGTCACGGTATTTACTGTGACATTGTTTTTTTCATGTCAACCTAAAACAAAAAAAACAAAGAATATAGATGTTTTAGAAAACTCCCCAGTAGCAGTGGGTAAAGAAGTTAATTTGAAATATACTGATTCTGGAAGATTAACGGCAATACTTAGATCCCCTTTAATATTAGACTTTACAAACAAAGTATTTGGATACCGAGAATTTCCAGAAGGCGTTGTATTAGATATTATAGATAAAGACGGAAAAGTAAGTGTTATAACTTCTGATTACGCTATTTCTTATCAAGAAACAGGTTTAATAGATATGAGAGGAAATGTAGATATAAAAACAGCTGATAGTACTCATTTATTAGCACAACAACTTTATTGGGATCGTAATATTAGTTGGGTTTTTACGGATTACCCGTACAAAAGTCATTTACCTGATGGTACACTGAATGAAGGTATTGGTTTTGATGCTAATCAAGATTTCACTACCTTTAGTTCTCGTGTAAATGAGGGTGTGATGTTTTTAGAAGACAAATAAAACTAACATTGATTTTCAATAGAATAAAAAAAACATTAAATTTATAAAATCAAATAGCCAGAAACTTTAAGTGAGTTTGGCTGATTTTTTTCGGTAGTTTAAGACCGATATAGAATTTGACAATGAAAAAAATATTTAGACTTTTTGAATATGCTTATTTGGGCATTATGTTTTTCTTTATATATCAAGCGTTTATAGAATGGAAGCAGGAAGAGGGTAAAACTATTCTTTATTTATGTTTTGCTTTGGTTGCTGTGTTTATGTTTTTTTTCAAAAGAAATTTTCGAAGAAGAATAGAAGAAAACAATAAAAATCGATAATGGAATTTCATTTTATTGTCATTATACTTTCTCTACTATTTTCCGCTTTCTTTTCAGGGATGGAAATAGCTTATGTGTCTTCAAATAAGATTCATATAGAAATTGAAAAAAAACAAGGAGATTTTTTAGGGAATATTTTAGCTAAATTGACTAAAATACCTTCAAAGTTTATTGCAACCATGCTGGTTGGTAATAATATAGCTCTAGTTGTATATGGGTTTTATATGGGAGAGTGGTTGATGAGTGTATTTGGTACAATTAACTCAGAAATTTGGTTTATTGATTATGTTCTCAGAGAATTAAATTTATTAACACAAACAATAATTTCTACTTTAGTAATTCTTTTGACAGCAGAATTTTTGCCCAAAGTTTTTTTTCAGGTGTACTCTAATACTTTGTTAAAAGTGTTTTCTTTTCCAGCCTATGTTTTTTATTTATTGTTCTCTCCTATTTCTTCATTTGTTTTATGGGTGTCTAATTTTGTGCTAAAAAAGTTTTTAAAAACAGACGGAGATAAAGAACAACTGGCATTTAGTAAAACAGAATTAGGGGATTATATAACTGAACAGATGGGGACAGTAGAAGAACATGATGTGATTGATAGCGAAATACAAATTTTCCAAAATGCTTTGGAATTTTCAGATGTTAAATCACGAGAAGTAATGATTCCTCGAACAGAAATTGTGGCTGTTGAAAAATCTCAATCTTTAGAGGAGGTTAGTAAGCTGTTTGTTGATACTGGTTTATCAAAAATTTTGGTATATAATGATGCAGTTGATGATATTATTGGATATGTACACTCGTTTGAGTTGTTTATGAAACCAGCATCCTTAAAATCTATATTACGTCCTGTAGTTTTTGTGCCAGAAACAATGTATGTAAAAGATGTACTTAATTTATTGACTAAGAGACATAAAAATATGGCTGTTGTTATTGATGAATATGGTGGTACTAGTGGAATTATAACTGTAGAGGATATTGTAGAGGAACTTTTTGGAGAAATAGAAGATGAGCACGATAATACAGAGTTAATTGAAGAAAAGTTGGGAGATGACTATTATCGATTTTCTGCTAGAATGGAAGTTGATTATATAAATGAAATCTATAAATTAAACTTGCCAGAGAGCGAATTTTATGAAACCTTAGGTGGTATGATTGTTAATCATACAGAGGAGATTCCTGAATGTGGTGATGTGGTGCATATTAATTCTTTTATGATTAATATAATGGAAACTTCGAATACAAAAATTGAGATTGTTGAGTTAAAAATAATTTCAGAGGATTAATAATTCTCTAAAAAATATTTTCCTTTTTATCATAAATAACCTTAACTTGTTAATGAATAGAATCTATCGGATTATGTCAGAATAGGTTTGTAAATCAATAAAGGTAATGAGTGAAAGGGTTTTATCTAAGAAAAGCATATATAGTTTTGTAGTGTTTTACAGTCTAATTGTAATTTGTGATCTGATAGGAAGTAGTGATGAAATATATAATCCGATTCGATATTTTACTAAACCATCAATTTTAGGGGCTTTATTAATATTTTCGTTAGTTTATAAGACTGTTTTGCCTAAATCTACTTACTATATATTGTTTTTGGCTCTTGTTTTTTCATTAAGCGGAGATGTTTTATTGTTGTTTTCAGGAGATTCTAAAGAGGTTTTTATAGCGGGCTTAGCTTCATTTTTGATAGCTCATATGATGTATATTTTTATTTTCGTTAAAAAGAAAAATGAGAAATTAAAAAAGAGATACACTTTTATAGTTTCTATTGTGTTAGGAGGTCTTTTGTTTTCTTTATTATATAGTCGTTTAGCAGAAATGTTAATTCCTGTAGGGGTATATATGGTTGTTATTCTGATTATGTTTAATGCTGCATATTTAAGGAAAGATATAGTTTCTCGTGATAGTTTTAATTTGGTTTTTGTTGGAGCAATGTTTTTTATGTTGTCAGATAGTCTTTTGGCAATTAATATGTTTTACAAACAGTTTTTCTTAGGAAATGTATTTATAATGTTTACATATGCCATTGCTCAATTTTTAATTGTATATGGGGTGTTAAAGCAAGAGGAGAATCGAATAGAAATATGTAAAAGCAATGATTAAACCTAGTAAGATTAATTGGCTAAGCTTTAAAATATTTTTTTATTGGTCTCAGAATTAGTTAAAACTATGCACTTTAGTGCATCTCGCTTTAGCTTCTAAAAACATTTACCTTTGTCTTATGACAGAACAACGGGTAAATGGCCATACAGTATCACGTTTAACGGTTCATCTAGTTTGGAGTACCAAGTATCGTTATCCTGTTTTAGAAGGAGATATTCAAAAACGATGTAGGTCAATTCTAGTTCAGGTTTGTGATGCAGAAGGAGTGAGTATTTTGAAAGGCGTAGTTAGTAAAGATCATGTTCACATGCATATTGAGTACCGTCCGTCTCAGGATGTAAGTAGTCTAGTTAAGAAATTGAAAGGTCGCAGTTCAAGAAAGCTTCAGCAGGAATTTCCTAATCTGAAAAAGCGCTATTGGGGTCGTCATTTTTGGGCTATAGGATTTGGTTGTTGGAGTACAGGAAATATTACAGATAAAATGGTAAATGATTATCTAGAGCATCATCGCAAATCTAGTAATGATACAGATTCTTTTATCTTGGAATGATTCCGTACTGCTGACTTTAGTCAGATTTAAAAACCTATGGACTTTAGTCCATAGTGGTTTAGTCTAAATAATATACTAGTAGTTTGGGTTATAGAAATGTATTACAAAATTGAAATATTATTTTTAGAGAGTATTAAAGTTAAAAAAGTTGCAAAGACTTTTGTTCTTTAATTGGTAATAGTCTAAGAAAATAGTATTTTCGCACACTATATTTTGAACAAATTAGACTTATAATAATGGCAGTTTTAAATAAAATCAGACAGCGTTCCGTGTTTTTAATAGTGATAATAGCGTTAGCACTATTCTCATTTGTACTTGCGGATTTAATTCGTAATAGTGGTGCAATTTCTCAAAAAGCTCAAAATACTATTGCAACAATAAATGGTAAAGATATAGATAGGACTGAGTTTGCCAAAAAGGTAGAAGCTGCTTCTAGAAATCAGGGAGGCAGGGGATCTAGTGTTCAGGCAATGAACTATGTTTGGGATCAAGAGTTAAGACAAACCGTTTTTGAAGAACAGTTTGAAAAATTAGGGATTCTAGTGGGTAAGGATCAAGTAAATAAATTACTAGAAGAAACATTAGCTAGTAATCCTACTTTTCAGAATGAAGCAGGGGTGTTTGATAAAGCCAAATTGCAGGAATATGTAGCTAATCTAAAGGAGACTTCACCACAAGCATACCAACAATGGATTGATTATGAGAATTCAATAAGCAAAGGAGCCAGAGAAGAGGTTTATCTTAATATGATTAAAGCAGGGGTAGGAGCAACCTTAAAAGAAGGAGAGTTAGCTTATAAAATGGCAAATGATAACGTTACTATTAAATTCGTTCAGCTTCCTTACTCAAGTATTCCTGATACAGACATTAAAGTTTCTGATTCAGAAATCCAAGCATACGTAACTAAGAACCCTGAGAAATATAAAGCAGAAGCAACAAGAAGTATTAACTACGTTCATTTTAAAGAAGTAGCAAGTGAAGAAGATAAAAATCGAATTAAATCGGAAGTAGCTGCTTTATTAAACGATAAAACAGAATTTAATTCAGAAACAAAAGAAACGGATTCTATTTTAGGATTAAAAAACACGAAAGATGTTGAAGTTTTTGTTAATCAACATTCAGCTATAGGTTTTGATAAAAATTACAAGTTCAAAAAAGATTTACCAAAATCAGTAGTCGATACTTTATATAATCTTCCAATAGGAGGGACTTTTGGTCCTTATATAGAAGGGGAATATATGCAAATATCTAAAATTGTTGCCCAAAAACAAATGCCAGACTCTATAAAGGCTAGTCACATACTTGTTTCTTGGGAAGGTTTGCGAACTGCAGGAGATACAAAACGAACTAAAGAGCAAGCGAAAACATTAGCGGATAGTTTACTTGGTGTTGTAACAAAGGATAAAGATAAATTCGCAGAATTAGCAGCAGCGTATTCATCCGATACTTCTAATAAAGACAAAGGAGGAGATTTAGGTTATTTTGGTCCGGGTAGAATGGTTCCTGCGTTTAATGATTATTGTTTAGCTAATAAGATAGGAGATCAAGGAGTTGTGGAAACAGATTTTGGATATCATATTATTAGAATAGAAGATCAAAAGAATGAACAGAAAGCCATACAAGTAGCAACAATTGCTCAAAAGATTGAACCAAGTGAAAAAACAATTAATTCTGTTTTTACTGCTACAACTAAATTTCAAATGGCTACAAAAAAAACCGATTTTGTTGATGTAGCAAAAGCTGATGAGCTTGAAGTTCGTCCTGTTAATAAAATTAAAGAGTTAGATGAAAACATTCCAGGAATAGGTTCTAAGCGATCTATTGTACAATGGGCATTTAACGAGGAGAGATCGATAGGAGAGGTGAAACGTTTTGATGTGCCTGATGGGTATGCTGTGGTTCAGTTGACAGCAAAATCAGATAAAGGAACTATGAGTGTCGAAGATGCTAGTGCTACCGTAAAGCCTATTTTGATCAAAGAAAAGAAGGCTGAAATGTTGAAAAGTAAGATTTCAGGAGGTACGCTTGATGAAATAGCTAAAGCGCAAGGACAGAGTGTGAAATCAGCCTCTTCATTAAATATGAAAAATCCAACTATTAGTGGTGCAGGAACAGAACCAAAAGTTGTTGGCGCTGCCTTTGGATTAGAAAAAGATCAGGTATCTGGTGCTATTCAGGGTGAAAACGGAATATATATTATAAAAGTGATTGAAAAAACTCCTGCAACTAAGTTAGAAACATATAGGAGCTACGCTGTTCAGGCAACTACTGCAGAGACAGGAGCTGTTAATTCTAAGGTATTTAATGCTTTAAAAGAGGCAGCTGATATTGAGGATAAAAGAGCGAAGTTTTATTAATAACAATAGTTTATTTTGATACAAAAAAATACCGAAGTTTTTCTTCGGTATTTTTTTGGCTCACATAAATATTCTGGGGATTAGGCAAAAAGTTTTTCCATTCTAAAGAGAAAAAATTTCACATCAACTACCCCTCTTAAGTTTGCTCTAAACAACTTTATCTTGGAGTTAAAAGATTCTGCATTTGCATTTGTATGTCTTTTTATAAAGAAATTCAAAATAGTTTCTAAGTGATAATTTAAACTGTTAACCACGGTATTAAAGACTGTCATATTTAGAAGCTTTGTTTTTTGCATCCAGTTTATTATTTTTTCTTTTGCTATTTCTCTAGAGGTTTCTTCATATATGTTTCTAAACTTAAGGGTGTGCTTGTATGCCTGATATAAAAGGGGATACTTCTTAAATAATAATTCAGCTCTTATCTTTTGGTTTTCTGTCCATTGGTTAGGTTTTTTAGCAATAATATAACGGCTTCTTGCTAATAATTGCTTGGGAGAATCCTCATTATCAAAACTAAATGGAATGTATTTTAACCCTTGTTCTTTTGCAATTTTGATTGCTTGATTCTCTTTTTCTATTTCC
>CAVYIL010000225.1:0-6073 GCA_963768325.1 uncultured Flavobacteriaceae bacterium
CGAGCAAGAGAAATCTTTTTTTTAGGAAGAAATTACTCCGCTCAAGAAGCATTTGATATGGGGATGGTTAACGCAGTTATACCACATGAGGAACTAGAAAATACAGCCTACCAATGGGCACAGGAAATTCTTGCTAAATCACCCACATCAATCAAAATGCTTAAATTCTCATTTAATGCTACAGATGACGGTATGGTAGGTCAACAAGTTTTTGCAGGCGAAGCTACTAGATTAGCATACATGACCGAAGAAGCCAAAGAAGGAAGAAACGCATTTTTAGAGAAAAGAAAACCAGATTTTAAAAATATTAAATGGATTCCATAAGCAAGATAAAATTTATTTTTAAATAATTAAATGGAAGAATATATTGATGAAATAGCAGTTTTTGCAGGAGGATGTTTTTGGTGTACAGAAGCTGTTTTTCAGCGATTAGAAGGGGTTCATAAAGTGATTTCGGGCTATACCGGAGGAGAACTAAAGAACCCTACCTATCGAGAAATATCCACAGGAAAAACAGGACATGCTGAAGCTGTCAAAATATTATTTGACCCCCTTATAATTAGTTATCTAGATTTATTAGTTGTGTTTTTTGCAACTCATGATCCAACAACATTAAATAAGCAAGGGGCAGACCTTGGAACTCAATACAGAAGCTCCATTTTTTACATGAATGAATCACAAAAGAAAATCGCAGAAAATACAATCCATGATATAGAAAACAAAAGAGTTTTTAAAGATTCAATAGTAACAAGTGTAACAAAACTAGAAAAGTTTTATAAAGCAGAAGATTACCATCAGAACTATTACAACCAAAATGCTACTCAAGGATATTGCCAATTTGTAATAAATCCAAAACTTTATAAATTACAAAATGCTTTTCAGAACAAAATAAAAAAAAACAGCAAAATTAACTAGTATATAATGATATATAAAAACTTTGAAGAATACAATATTCAAGCAACAGAAGACATAAAAGACAATATAAAATCCATAATAACTAACTTAGGAGAAGATGTAACTAGAGAAGGCATATCTAAAACTCCCGAAAGAGCAGCAAAAGCAATGCAATTTCTAACACAAGGGTACCAGCAAAACCCTGAAGAAATTCTTAAAAGCGCTATGTTCAAAGAAAGTTATGATGATATGGTAATAGTAAAAGACATCGAATTATATTCGCTATGCGAACATCATATGTTACCTTTTTTCGGAAAAGCCCATATTGCATACATACCAAATGGCTATATCGTAGGATTAAGCAAAATACCAAGAATAGTGGACGTATTCTCTAGACGATTACAAGTACAAGAACGACTGACCCATGATATACTAGAATGCATTAATGATACTCTTAAACCACAAGGTGTAGCAGTAGTAATAGAAGCTTCTCATATGTGTATGATGATGCGGGGAGTACAAAAACAAAACTCTGTAACAACCACTTCTGGATTTAGAGGACAGTTTGAAAAAATAGAAACACGTACAGAATTTTTAAGATTAATAACCTCAGACCTAACATAACACTTTTTGGAATACTATTTGTTAATTAAATAGCTAGTAAAATAGTTTCTGAAATAAATGATAAAAAATAAATACAAAAAACTAATATTAAGTTTACTTTTTGATGCTTTGGGGATGGTTACATTTGTAATCCCCATACTTTGTGAATTCGGAGATGTAATATGGGCACCCGTAGCAGCTTGGTTAATGACAAGAATGTATAAAGGAAGTATAGGAAAAGCAGCAGGAATATTTACATTTATAGAGGAGATATTACCAGGTTTTGATATTATTCCAACATTTACATTAATGTGGTTATATACGTATCTATACAAAAAAGAAGACGAAAATAAAGATAAAGAAATAGAAATGTAGACTAATCCTTAATAAAACGAGCTAATCCGATTCTTTTTAACATTTTCTTTTCAAAATTCCAGAAAAAAGTAAACTGACCAAATAACCAACCTACTAATACTAGTAATATTTGGTAAGTAGGAAATAACACACAAATCCTTATTAGCCAATAAACCCAAGCACTCGTCACCTCACTATTAAAACCCAATACGGACATGATAGGATCTGATATTTTAGCAGAAGTAGATCCAGTAACAGCAAAAACAATAAAAATCGCAATTAACTCCCATCGATAAGTAACATTCCATCTTGTTCTCAATACTTTAAAAAGTTGAAGGATAGTATATAAAAACAGTAAAGTAATTAGTATAGTAAAAGAAGACAATATACCAATATAAGAAAAATCAGTATCAGAAGGAACAATAAAGTTTTTTAAAATATTCTTACTAATAATATAACTAGTAAACACCAAACACAATAATCCGAGTATAGGGAATATCAATTGCCAATTAGATTTTACTTCCCAACGATTCTTAAAACTTTGCATGTGACAAAAGTACAAATAAAAAATAAATTTCAATAAAAATTATTATTATATACAGAATATATCTTAGTGCTAATACCATACTATCATTACATACAAGAAAAGAAGGTTTCTAGTATAAAAAAGAGAAACCTTCTATTATTTTTTCGAAAATTATTTACCAAACAAACCACCAATCATACCGCTTAACCCTCCTTTTTTCTTACCACCACTATTAAAAAACATTCCAGCAACATCATCAAGAACACTACCATCCCCATCAGCATCAAGAAAAGATTCTATTAATGATTGCTCTTTAGAACCAGATCCACCACCTAGAAATCCACCAAGCATACCACTTAAACCATTAGTGTCACTAACATTGTTTTGAGAAGCTTGTTTGCCTAGAACTCCCATAAGGATAGGAGCAGCCACTTTTAGAATTTGACTTACTGAACCAATATCAATACCAGATTTTTGACTTAACGCATTTTCAACAGCAGGTTGCTTGTTTCCTAGGATATGACCTAGAATATTAGCACCATCATTAGTAATGTTTTCCTCCACACCATTGCTAAACAACCCACTTAGATTATCCAAAATTCCACCAGAATGTTTTCCAGTTATAGCACCTAGTAGATTAGAAGCCCCTTCAGGAGTCGAAGCATTACGTTGCATAGCACCCATTAATACAGGCATAGCCATATTTAATAAATTACCTGTTTTATCAGCAGGTTGACCAGTTTGCTTACTTACCCCGTCGATAATTTGTTTACCCATAGAGCTATTTAATAAATCTAAAATTCCAGACATGATATAGTTTTTTTATTAATGAATCTAAATTTACATTTTTTATAGACAGAGTTAAGTATATCATTATCATTATTTTAAAATAATTTAGCATTATGTTATTTTTCTTCCCAAAAAAAAGCAGTGTATCAAATGTTTGATACACTGCTTTTTTTTAAAATTTTTAGAATATTTTAAGGAAACTACATTTATAATTTACTTAAATATTTGGATAATTTGATCGGCAAGTTCCAGACCAATACGATCTTGAGCCTCTCCAGTAGCAGCACCGATATGAGGTGTTAATGACACTTTATCATTCATTAAAACTTTTATAGCTGGATTAGGCTCGTTTTCGAAAACATCAAGACCAGCAAAATTTAATTTACCTTTTTCTAAAGCATCAACCAATGCAACTTCATCAATAACACCGCCTCTAGCAGCATTGATAATACCAGCATCATCCTTCATTAATTCAATCTCATTCTTACCAATCACGTATTCTTTTTGGGCAGGAACATGCAAGGTAATGAAATCAGCCTGTTTTAGAACTTCCTCTTTAGAAACTGTTTTGATTTTAAAACTTAGAGTTTGACCATCAAAAAAATCTATAGGAATTTCGACTTCTTCAATAAAAGGATCATATGCAAGGACTTTCATCCCCACGCCAATAGCTATTTTTGCAGTAGCCTGTCCTATACGCCCAATACCAATAACCCCTAAAGTTTTTCCTCTTAGCTCTACACCACTAGCATAGGCTTTTTTTAAGTTTTTAAATTTACTATCCCCATCTAGTGGCATATTTCGATTAGAATCGTGTAAGAATCGGACACTTCCGTATAAGTGAGCAAAAACTAATTCAGCAACAGAACCAGAAGAGGCTGCGGGAGTGTTAATTACATGTATTCCTTTTTCTCTAGCATAATCTACATCGATATTATCCATACCAACACCACCACGACCGATAATTTTTAGAGAAGAACAATTATCAATAATATCAGTTCTTACATTAGTAGCACTGCGAACAAGTAATACGTTTATCTGATTTTTGTTAATAAAATCGACCAATTGATCCTGAGCAACAGAAGTGGTAATAACTTCAAAACCATTTTTTTGGAGAGCCTCTATACCACTTTTTGATATTCCGTCGTTTGCTAATATTTTCATCTTAATACTTTTATTGTTTTATTATTAATTCCATTACCAAAAAGGAAAAATAATTTATTTTTACTGTACAGTTATATTTTTTAACCAAGTTTCTATAAGAGACAAAAAGAATAATTAAGCTTTTCGCTCTAAATCACTCATTACATCTACAAGAACGGCCACACTTTCTAGAGGCATAGCATTATACATACTTGCTCTGTAGCCTCCCACACTTCTGTGTCCATTAAGACCACTAATACCAGCTTCTAGACACATTGTGTCAAAAGTTTCTTTTAGATCTTCATTTATTAAAGAAAAGGTAGCATTCATCATAGAACGATCCTCTATTGTAGCAAATCCCTTAAACAAAGGGTTTAATTCTATCTCAGAATAGATAAGTTTAACTTTTTTTTCATTCAATTCTTCTACAGCAGCTACACCTCCTAGTTTTTTTAACCATTTTAGGGCAAGCATCGAAACATATACAGGAAAAACAGGGGGGGTGTTATACATACTACCCTTACTTATATGAACCTGGTAATCTAATATAGAAGGAATTTGTTTCTTTACTTTTCCTAAAATTTCCTCCTTTATAACCACGAGAGTAGTCCCCGCAGGACCCATGTTTTTTTGTGCGCCAGCATAGATTAAACCAAACTTAGAATAGTCTATTTTTCTAGAAAAAATATCACTACTCATGTCACAGACCATAGGTGAAGTAGTAGTAGGAAAATTTTTTATTTGAGTACCATAAATAGTATTGTTACTAGTACAATGAAAATAGTCTAAACCATCAGGTATCGTGTAGCCCTTAGGGATATAATTGTAGTTAGTATCTTTTGATGAAGCAACTTCTATGATTTCACCAATGTTTTTAGCTTCTTTAATGGCTTTATCACTCCAAGCGCCAGTATTTAGATATCCGGCTTTAGTATGTAATAGATTTTTAGCAGTCATAAGAAATTGAGTGCTTGCACCCCCCTGAAGAAACAGGGCTTTATAACCTTTACCATCTAATTCTAATAATTCTAAAGCTAAATTACGAGCTTCTTCCATAACATCAACAAAAGCTTTACTACGGTGAGATATTTCTAGTATCGAAAGACCAGAATTATTAAAGTCTAGTACAGCTTGTGAGGCATCTTTAAATACTTCTTGAGGTAATATAGATGGCCCAGCGCTAAAATTGTGCTTTTTCATTAAGTAATTTTTATTGTTGTTAATATTAACTTACTTCGGTTTCTAGAATAATTAGTATTCAAGAAAAAAACACAACAAAGGTGCTAATAATCTCATTAAAATTCACTACTAAAATGATAATTTATTTAATTAATTTTTATCAAAAAATTAATAATATCTTTTCCATCTGCGTAATCCGAAAGTTGAGGTAATTGCGTTTCACCAAAATTAACATTATTATAAGACGCATCATTGCCTACAACACACTGAATCATTTTTTTATCCGTATTTAACCTTTTATATAATTCATCTTTTGAAAAATATGTTTCATAAAATAATGTAGCGATAGGAGAGGAGTAACTTATATCCTCCTTAAGCATTAAAAAACCATTTTCTAAAAGTTTATAATTACTCATTAAATAAACAGCTTTGTTATAATCATAATTGTTAGCATACTTAGCACTATTCATAATTTCATTATATCCATATAAAGCCTTAAAAAAAAGGTCAAAATCATAATTTTCAGGAATGAATAATTTAGAAACACTTCTACACCCTAATCCATAGTATCTAAATATGTCCTTT
>CAVYIL010000226.1:0-4507 GCA_963768325.1 uncultured Flavobacteriaceae bacterium
CCCACCCAGCTATCACACAGCCCTCAAACCAAGATCTTCTAATATCTAAAAAGTAATTAGTTGTGTAATTTTTAGCCATTAGATCTATTGATGTATAGTTTATATCATCACTAATAATGGTGCCGTTAATCCTTTTTCCTTTTGCAAACTTATTAATGGTAAATGATAATAATATCCCATAATCATAATGAATTTTTTTCTCTACAGATAGTTTTAATAAATTTGAAAAATTCCAATTTTGTACATCAAACAAATCCGTTAATCGTCTTCCTGAGTTATCAACTACATTGATCCCTGCTCCTAAAAACCAAGAGTCATTCTCTTGTCCTTGCATACTAGCAAAAGACAGCTGTTCAATCACAAGTACTATAAATAACAGCTTTATTAATTTCATGTCTTTAGAATATAATTCCTTTACTATTTTTCATACATTTATCGAACTAAAAACCGAATATTACCTACTCTCATTTTTAACAACATAGTTCGCTAAAAATCACAAGTATAAAATTAATCAATATTTCCCTAAATATCATGTTGTTTTACCTCAAAATATAAACCAACAAAGCATCGTTTACAAGAATTAATAAATTTACTCCATAAGATCCTATTTGTTGAATTATTATTAAGAAAATAACCTTTTAGATAAACTTATATTACCAACATGTTCAAAAACCAGAATAAACCTAAACAACCATCTTAACATGCCTGTGTCATAAATGTAATTATTAGCTAATTTTCACTTTTATTAAACAAATTATTCTGTTCTATCTAGTTTCTAAAACCGTGATTATAAAATCACACTTACTTTATTTATTTGGTGAACAAACGAGTCTTAAAATATGTGTTTTTAAATAAAAACATATTAATAGTATAATAACACCTTTTTCTTGTGAATTTACTGCAATAAAACATTCTTTTTTCCTATCTGCTTCCAGATAAAAACAAACCGTGGCACTGCTATGCTTGATTTTTCTCTATCGTATATATAAAAAAATAAGGCATTTTCTTTTACAGTAAATTCATAAGGAAAATGGTGTAAGATTAAGAATATTTAATAAACTCCCCTTATCTATAAATTATAACTTTTTCGGTGAAATTTAAGTTTTTACTGGATGGATTTTTTAATTTTATAAAATACACTCCATTTACATTTGACGACAAATCTATTTCATTATCCATACACGTTATATCTCCTTCTCTTACTTTTTGACCAAGAATATTATACACAGAATACTTCAATAAGCAGGATGTATTATTAGCTAAATATAACATTCCTTTAGATGGTATTGGGTAAATTTTAAGAGGTTTTTCAGGAAATACAATACCTGTATCAGAAAGCATATCCAATGTATTTTCGCCTGAGTCAATAGGATCTAACCAGTTAGATAAACGAGTGTCATCTGTAGTCCCTTTATCCCAAGACACGGCAAATCTCCCATAATAATCTAATTCTTTATTATTAATAATTCCTTCACAATCAGCAGAACCCCCAAATAATTGTCCAATGATCCTACCGTCTTGATTAAATAATGCAGATCCAGAAGATCCTCCTTCTGTAACACCTAGCTCCCAACCATTACCTTCTGATGTGATTTCCCATGTGTCAGCCAAAGGGTCGGTATTAGTTTTATTCTTTTTTTTAATTACTCCAGAATCATCTCTACATACTTTCATAATATCCCCACTGGGATGATGAATTCCTACTACATAATTAGGATACCTATCAGTCCTGTCCCAACCTGCCCATTCTAGTTTCCACGAGGGATCCAAACCACCTTCTATTTTTATTAATCTAAAATCAGATTCGCTGTTAGCTGCTAGTAAGGAAGCTCTACAGGTAGTTTGGACTATTTCTGTGTCTGTACTATTTTCTGGCGTAGCACACGATGCTTCTGGACTTATCCAGTTAAATCGAAATGCCCAAGTCGATAAATCCCCTTTACAATGATTCGCTGTTAAGAAGTATGGAGCTCCATCATTTCTAGTGTTATTGATTAACGTTCCGGAACAATTCTCCCCATTGATAACAACAAGCGCTACTGCATGCTTTAGTTTATCTTTTAAAAAATCAAAATCACTTCCTACACTACAATCTACATCTAAATTGCAATCTCCTGAATTATTTAATGATCCTGCTATTTCATTTTTTGTCACAGATCGATACCCATGGATCACTTTGGATATATTTAACAAGCCTTGACCTTTTACAGAAATGGGTTCATAATATTCTAACCAAATATTTTCTCCCTCGACCATCCAGGTTCCAAGCTTTTGATCTGGATTATTAAAAACATTGGTATATGCTCCTAACAAATCTGATTTATCATCATTGTATAAATATAAAGTAGCTCCCACTGGAACTTTGTATGTGTCAAATACAAAATTTAATGTCTTAGCACCTTTAGAATATATGTTAACTCTCCAAATTCTACCTCCATTAGGTAACTCATCCCAAACTCCTGCATTTTTAAAACCAATATCTACATTAAACTCATATCCAAACCTCCAAGGTTTACTTCTGTTTTTATCATTAATCAAATCCTCTGCTTTGATACTTTTTAAATCGAATCTTGGCATTTTAATAGTTGGTATTTCTCTTTTGCTAATTTTTTTTTGATGGATTTTCCAACTTAATGGAACTCCTTTATTTGTGATTTGTGCATTCACGCAAACCATAAATAGAGATAAAACAATTAAAAACTTAATCTTCATAATAATCACAATCAAAATCAAAAAAAGACTTAACAAATCTAACGAATTATTACAGTTCGCCGATTAATTAAAATTAAATATTCCCCATATTTAAATCCTTAATAAATACCATATTTCTCACTTCATAAAGATAAAACAACATAAACATATTAAAAAAAATCACACAATATACCTACGTGTCAACCAAATATACAACTTAAGTTTTTGTAAATTATTTAATACAGCACTAACAAATTATCAACATATATTCTTTTTTGAAAAAAATGAGTGTATAAAAAATAGCATTATGTCCTTTTTTTCATGAATTTACTACCTATAAAAAAAACCTGTAGACAGCGTCTACAGGTTTTTTATTTCTATACTATGCATTTAATCTATACAAGTGTTTTTATTGGTTATATCCAAATCGTTTTAATTGATTCTGATTACTTCGCCAATTTTTATTAACTTTTACATAAAGCTCTATATGAACCTGCTTCCCAAAGAATTTTTCTAATTCTTTTCGAGCTTCAACCCCAACTCTTTTTAGAGCAGCACCTTTATGTCCAATTACAATTCCTTTTTGCGAATCTCGTTCAACCATGATAACTGAACGCATTCGGATAATATTATCTTCTTCTAGAAATTCTTCTGTTTCAATTTCTACGGAATAAGGTATCTCTTTTTTGTAATGTAGTAATATCTTTTCTCTAATAGCTTCATTAACAAAAAACCGCTCTGGTTTATCTGTTAATTGATCTTTTGGATAAAATGCTGGTGATTCTGGGAGTAATTCTAAAATTCTTTCAAATACCTCTACTACATTAAAATTTTCTAATGCTGATATTGGATATAATTCTGCATTAGGAACTTTATTTGCCCAAAACTGAACTTGTTCCTCTAATTGTTCTTGATTGGATAAATCTATTTTATTTAACAATAAAAAAACTGGAATTTTGGAATTCGTAATTTTATTAAAAAAAGCCTCATCCTTTAGTTCTTTTTCTCCTATTTCTACCATATAAATAAGAACATCAGCATCCTCAAAAGCAGATTTCACAAAACCCATCATGGATTCTTGAAGCTCATATGCTGGTTTTATAATCCCAGGGGTGTCGGATAAAATCATCTGAAAATCATCTCCATTAACAATCCCAAGAATCCTATGTCTTGTCGTTTGTGCTTTAGAAGTTATAATAGATAGTTTTTCTCCGATAAAAGCGTTCATTAATGTCGATTTACCCACATTGGGGTTACCTATAATGTTAACAAAACCTGCTTTATGTTTCATATGATTAATTTAATTCTCGGCAAAGTTAGTCTAATTGCTCTAATTAACCCTTAATATTCTTTACTTTCAAGATGTTTGACTTTATTTTTGCACGAAAAAAACACTTATACTTATCAACATCTCTAAATAACCCCATGCTATTGTTAAACTATATAAATCACCTTGTTAACTTGATAGGTGTTTTATTTATTCACTGATTCGAAATATACTTTAGCTTTGGCATTTACTTTACCTGCTAATAACAGTGCAGATATAACGGTAGGGATTGCCATTAACGCAAAAGCACTATCTATGAGGTTAATAGCTAAATCAATTTTAACTACGGCAGCAATAACGATAGATATAATATAAATGTAATTATAATACTTACCGTACTCAGGCTTAGTCAAAAATCCTAAACAAATAGTCCCATAGTATGAATAAGAAAATAAGGTCGAAAATGCAAATACTAATACCATAATAACTACTACAATATCTCCTATTCCATATGGTAAAACAGAATTAAACGCATTCAATGTTATCGTT
>CAVYIL010000227.1:0-6813 GCA_963768325.1 uncultured Flavobacteriaceae bacterium
TTTTTTTTTTTTTTTGTAGCCTGACGTTACGTATTGCTCACGCTGAAGGAATTGTTGGAACCGATCTTCGAGCCGCTGTTCAGCGAGACACAGCTACGGCTTCCGCCCCGGGCGCAACCAACGCCAGGCGGTGGAGGCGGCGCGCGAGATCGTGGCCGGGGGCAAGCCCTACGTGGTCGATATCGATTTGTCGAAATTCTTCGATCGAATCGATCACGATCGGCTGATAGCGCCGCCTGGGCGGAGTAATACCGGACAAGCGTATTTTGCGCCTCACGGGAAAGATCCTGCGCAGCGGCATCCTGGCCAACGGCCTGGTGAGCCCCTCCACGGAAGGGGCCGTGCAAGGCAGCCCGCTGAGTCCGTTGCTCAGCAACATCGTCCTGGACGAGTTGGACAAGGAACTGGAGAAATAAATTAGTTTCTAAATTATTTTCAGAAAACACCATTTCAAAAAAACTTTCCTGCTCATCGAGTGTTAGTTTGGATTATCCGACACCTGCTAATTTTGCATTAGGATCGATGGGAGGATATTTAACATATCAAGAAATGTTAAATAATTTAGACGCAATGAGAGCCAAATACCCATCACTGATATCCGAACGAGCGAATGTAGGTAATTTTATCACAAACGGAACACCTGATAATTCTGTAACACCCTCAATAGGAGGAAATGCATTACAGTGGGTTAGGATTTCTGATAATCCTGATAGTGACGAAACAGAACCAGAAATTTTATATGATGCCATACATCATGCAAGAGAACCAGCAAGTCTTTCTCAGTTAATATACTACATGTGGTATTTATTAGAAAATTATGATTCTGATCCAGAAATAAAACAAATTATAGATAATACAGAATTGTATTTTATACCAGTGGTTAATCCAGACGGATACCTTTATAACCAAAAAACAAACCCTAATGGAGGTGGTATGTGGAGAAAAAACAGAAGTAATTCATATGGAGTAGATCTAAACCGTAATTATGACTATTATCCTACTGGTGATGCATCAAGTTCTATATGGGGAGGTTTAGGAACGTCTACGAATACTTCCTCACCGACTTATGCAGGAACTAATGCTTTTTCAGAGATAGAAACACAAGCAATGAAGTGGTTTATAGAACAACATAATTTTGTAATTGCACTTAATAATCATACATCAGGAGATTTATTGCTTTTTCCTTATGGGTATGACAACAACAAACTAACACCTGAAAATAATACTTTTGAATCTATATCAAAAATTTTGGTATCTCAAAATAAATATAGAAATATGATTGGTTCTGAATTATATCCAGCAGCTGGTAACAGTGATGATTTTATGTATGGCACAATCGGTACACACGATAAGATTTATGCATTTACTCCAGAGATAGGTCCCTCTTTTTGGCCCACTTCTAACCAAATAGATGGAATATGTAAAAACATGATGTATCTTAATCTAACTGCGGCAAAGATGGTACATAATTATGCCCAACTAGAAGATGAGAACCCTTTATACATAGGTGACTCTACAACTTTTGAAAGTTCATACAGTGTAGAAAGAATTGGTCTTACAGGAAATGGAAATTTTACGGTAAGTATTATCCCTCTAAGCACAAATATCAACAGTGTAGGAAATCCTAAAAATTACACCAATACACTAATCGGAACCAAAATTTTAGACAAAATAGAAATAAATCTTAATAACACAATTAAAGTAGGAGATGATATCTTATATAAAATTAAAATTGACGGTGGAGATATAACAACAGAGACAGTTGTAACCAATAAATTTGGAGCTTTTGAAAACATGATAAATAACTCGGCAAACGATCTAAGCGAATACACCAATCAGGGATGGTCGACAACAACGTCTACATATGTATCAGGTCCAGCCTCTATAACAGAATCTCCCAACGGAAATTATTCTGATAATCAAAATAAGATAATAGAACTTACACAGTCAATCACTATAGATCCAAGTGTGCAAGCAGCCAATGTACAATTTAATGCCAAATGGGATACAGAAAATGATTACGATTATGTTCAATTTCAAATATCCAAAGATAACGGAGTTTCTTGGATACCTCAATGTGGTAAATATACCAATCTAGGAAGTACTAATGCAGAACAACCTACAGGCGAACCACTATATGATGGTACGCAATCAGATTGGGTATTAGAAGAAGTAGATTTAAGCGATTATATAGGAGAAACCATCAAATTACGATTTCAGTTTGTATCAGATGCACATACAGTTGCTGACGGGTTTTATTTCGATGATCTTATAATAAATAGCGTTAATTCCCAACCACTAGATATCAAAGAAAATTATTTGGATGAATTTAATTTCTTCCCAAACCCATTCGAAAATATTTTCAGAATACAATATGCAGCACTCGAAAGGTATGATTTGTACATTAGAAATATAGAAGGTAAGGAAATGGTAAGAAAATTTAAAAAAACAGGCAACTTAGAGTTAAACCTTTCCGGTTTTAATTCTGGCATTTATTTTCTAACAATAATTTCTAATAACACTAAAAAAACACATAAAATAGTAAAAAAGTAAGTATGCTTAAGTTTTAAAATCGTCTGAAAAATTTCGTTATTAATAAAAAACAAAAACATTTTTTAAGATATTGATAATAAGTGTGCTGTTTTTGTAAAAAAATCACTATTATTAATCATTTATTTTTATATTACAGTTGCATATTATGATATTTTTTATACTTTGCGAGACTATGCACGCATAACACTTAAAATAACTTATGACTACTATTACCCGATTATTTGATATACCTCACTATCAGTTAGAACATTTTAATTTAGAAAAATCTCTTATCACAAAGCATGATGGAGAATGGATTGCTACATCTACCAAAGAATATTTAGATAAAGCAAATAATATTAGTCGAGGCTTATTAAGACTAGGTGTTAAACCAAATGATAAAATAGCAATAATATCATCTAGCAATAGAACAGAATGGAATATTGTTGACGTAGGAGTATTACAAATAGGAGCGCAAGATGTGCCAATATACCCAACAATATCTCAGGAAGATTATGAATACGTTTTGAATCACTCCGAATCAATGTATTGCTTTGTGTCTGATGAAGAAATATTGCAAAAAGTAAATAATATCAAAGCTAATGTGCCGTCTTTAAAAGGAGTCTATTCTTTTGAAGAAATATCAGGTTGTGAAAGTTGGAATATCGTATTAGACCTAGGCAAAGACGAAAGCAATCAAGATGAGGTAGAAAATTTAATGAAATCTGTAAAAGAAAATGATTTAGCAACCATAATATATACTTCAGGAACCACAGGAAGACCAAAGGGGGTAATGCTAAGTCATAAAAATATTGTAAGTAATGTTCTTAATAGTTCTACTAGATTTGAAATAATTGAGGGAGAAACCAAAGCACTCAGTTTCTTGCCAGTATGTCATATATACGAACGAATGTTACTCTACCTTTATCAATATCGAGGAGTAAATATCTACTTTGCAGAATCTATAGAATCTATAAGCGATAATCTAAAAGAAGTAAAGCCTCATGTAATGACGGCTGTTCCAAGATTATTGGAAAAAGTCTATGATAAAATAATAGCTAAAGGTACAGATCTCACTGGTATCAAAAAGAAATTATTTTTTTGGGCAGTAGATTTAGGTTTGAAATATGAACCATATGGAGCAAACGGTTGGCTATACGAACAAAAGCTAGCAATTGCAAGAAAATTAATATTTAGTAAATGGCAAGAAGCTTTAGGAGGTAATCTAAGAGTTATAGCATCAGGAAGCGCAGCATTACAAGCTAGACTCGCAAGAGTGTTTAATGCGGCAGGTATAGCAGTAATGGAAGGTTATGGACTTACAGAAACATCTCCAGTAATATCCGTTAATGATCAAAGAAATCGAGGTTTTAAGATCGGTACTGTTGGAAAAATGATACCAGAAACTGAAGTTAAAATAGCAGAAGATGGTGAAATACTAGTAAAGGGTCCACAGGTAATGAAAGGATATTACAAAGATGAGATAAAAACAAATGAAGTATTAATAAGCGGATATTTCCATACTGGAGATATAGGAGAAATAGATAGCGAAGGATTTTTAAAGATTACAGATCGCAAAAAAGAAATGTTTAAAACATCTGGGGGTAAATATATTGCTCCTCAGGTTATAGAAAACACTATGAAACAATCTCGATTTATTGAACAAATAATGGTTATAGGAGAAGGAGAAAAAATGGCATCTGCTTTTATCCAACCTAATTATGAATTTGTGAGAGATTGGGCTAAAAGAAAAGGTATACAAATAGGTAACTCTAATGAGGAAATGATCAGTAACCAAAGTGTATTAGATCGTATACAAGAAGAAATAGATTTATATAATGAAAAGTTCGGAAAATGGGAACGTATAAAAAAATTCGAACTTACACCAGACGAATGGAGTATTGACTCTGGTCATCTTACTCCTACTATGAAACTTAAAAGAAGAGTGATAAAAGAGAAGTATAAAGATTTATTCGCTAAAATTTATAGATAATATTGTATTTAGTATAAACAATCTAAACCCTCTCTAAATAATAGTAACTCCTCATTTTTGAGGAGTTTTTTTATTTAAAGAATAGATCGATAAAATATTCTTTTTTCCTATCTGCATCCAGATAAAAATAAATCATAACGCTGCTATGCTTTATTTTTCTCTACCGCATATATAAAAAAATAAGGCATTTTTTTTACAGTAAATTCATTAAGAAAGATGGGAGTATAAATTTTTTACAAAATATACTATGCGTGCATAGTATATTTTATTATCTTTACAATAATAATAAAGTTTTTGATGAGAGAAAAAACAATTGATTATGTACTTCGTTCTACTTGGATGGCAGTAGTGAAAATGTATAATGAAGAAGCCAGCAAGAAAGGAAGTACAATGGCAACTGGGTTTGCTTTAATTAGCATAGATCCGGATAAAGGAACACCTTCTACTTCTCTTGGACCTAAAATGGGTATGGAGGCCACTAGTTTATCTCGCACATTAAAATCAATGGAAGAAAAAGGATTAATTTATAGAAAAAAAAACCCTGAAGATGGTCGAGGTGTATTGATCTATCTAACTCCTTATGGTATAGAAATGAGGAATTTTTCTAAAGAAGTAGTATTTACTTTTGATAATGCAGTGAAAGTAAATATTCCAAAAGAAAAAATAGAAACATTTTTAGAAGTATTTCAGTTAATCAATGATCTTATTTCATCAAAAAAAATTTATTCTAATCAATAACATTTTAAATAACCCTTTAAGTTAAAAAATGAAAAGAAGCATTAAAAAAGTAGCAGTCGTCGGTTCGGGTATTATGGGATCTGGTATAGCATGCCATTTTGCAAATATTGGTGTCGAAGTTTTATTATTAGATATTATCCCTAGAGAATTAAACGATCAAGAAAAAGCAAAAGGTTTTTCTTTAGATAACAAAGTAGTTCGTAATAGAATAGTTAACGACTCTCTTGCTGCTGCTCTTAAATCTAAACCTTCACCCATTTATCATCAAAAATTTGCAAATCGTATTACCACAGGTAATTTAGAAGATGATATAACAAAAATAGCAGATGTAGATTGGATAATAGAAGTAGTTGTAGAAAGACTTGATATTAAAAAACAAGTTTTTGAAAACATAGAAAAACATAGAACTCAGGGTACTCTTATCACTTCTAATACTTCAGGAATTCCTATTAAATTTATGAGTGAAGGGCGAAGTGAAGATTTTCAGAAACATTTCTGTGGAACTCACTTTTTTAACCCAGCACGTTATTTAAAATTATTTGAAATTATTCCAGGTCCTAATACATCTACTGAAGTATTAGATTTTCTTAATGGATATGGAGAACAATTTTTAGGAAAAACATCTGTAGTAGCCAAGGATACACCAGCCTTTATAGGTAATAGAATAGGTATTTTTAGTATTATGAGCTTGTTTCATATGGTTAATGAAATGGGGCTTACTATAGAAGAAGTAGATAAACTTTCTGGTCCAGTAATTGGTCGTCCAAAATCAGCAACATTTCGTACAGTAGACGTAGTTGGATTAGATACTTTAGTACATGTTGCTAATGGTATAGCAGATAACTGCCCTAAAGATGAACGCCATGATCTATTTAAACTTCCTGAATTTGTTGGGAAAATGATGGAAAATAAATGGTTAGGAAGTAAAACAGGTCAAGGATTCTATAAGAAAAATGTTTCTGCAGAGGGTAGTAAAGAAATCCTTTCTTTAGATTTAAATACGTTAGAATATAGATCAAACAAAAAGGCTTCTTTTCCTACTTTAGAATTAACCAAAACCATTGATAAAGTAGCGGATCGTTTTAAAGTATTAGCTTCTGGAAAAGACAAAGCAGGTGTGTTTTATCGCAAAAACTTTTCAGCACTTTTTGCATATGTATCGAATCGTATACCAGAAATAACAGATGAGCTTTATAAGATTGATGATGCTATGAAAGCCGGTTTTGGATGGGAACATGGTCCTTTTCAGATATGGGATGCTATAGGGGTAGAAAAAGGAATTGAAATAATGAAAGCTGAAGGGTACGAACCAGCAGCTTGGGTTAATGAAATGGTAAGTTCTGGAAGTAAATCTTTTTATAGTGTTAAAAATGGTGCCACTTATTTCTATGATATACCAAAGAAAGAACAAGTAAAAGTACCTGGACAAGATGCATTTATTATACTAGATAATATCCGTAAATCATCAGAAGTATTCAAAAACAGTGGAGTAGTTGTAGAAGATATAGGAGACGGAATCCTAAATGTAGAGTTTCAAGAAACTAATTTAT
>CAVYIL010000228.1:0-4728 GCA_963768325.1 uncultured Flavobacteriaceae bacterium
ATTGCACAAGGCCCGGTAAATATCAGGATTGGCCTTTATCAGCTCTACTCGATGGTGCTCCAGCAATTTTTGTTGTACCAATCTGACAGTATTCGGTCGGGATCGTAGATGCGAGGAAATCACCAGTAAATCGGGCAGGCTTTGAAGTGAGGTAACATTAAGCCGGACATGCGTTGTTCTCATGACAATGCCCGACTCTGAATTTGATCGAATGGCTGAAGAATTCATATCGGTTGATGAGGAAGAGTTGTACCCCACGGGAGGGGCTTGGATGCCAAGGGTGAGAACGAAGTATTTAGAGGGATTGTAAGACTCTACCGAACTTAAAAGTTCTTCAACAGCTTCCCCGTCTTCTACGGCTTTAACCAGGTCGCCAATGACATGATATTGGAACTGAGGCAACGTGGAATCAAATGTCGAAAATTTCACGTGAGATGCATCGAGGGAAGAGGGTAGGTGAAGGTAGAGGTAGCCCCTGAAATAGATAAAAAAACATTTGTTTTACTTTACAATATCGGCATCTTTTTTAACAACACATGCATTCGAGTCAAAATTTATCTTATCCTTTAACAAACGGGGTATTTTACGCAGCCAAAAAAAAGTATTCTTACCTCGACAGATGGGTATAAGCGATCCGGGCGAATCTACTGAGCACTCCAACCAGGAATTTATTCTTCATGATCGTCTTCACAATGTCCTTGCATTGATACTTGATGGTTTTGTACACGCATTGAGGTTTTTTCCTTCCCTCCAAGTGAGTGCTAAGGCAGGGCTTACTGCAAAACCAGGAACAGCAATAGGTGCAAAATTTTCGGTTGTTGGGGGGCTGTTGACCGGAGCAACGGGGATTGGCGCAGGGAGGGGAACGATCTGTGTAAAAGAGGAATATGTGGATAAGAAATAATGAAGCCATACTTTTTTTGATGAATAAAAGCTATAGTTTTGTTCAATAACTGACAAAGTTATTGTATGAGATGAAAACAGTATGAACGTGGAAAAAACAGGGCAAAAAGGTTGAAGTATTTTACCAACAAAGAAAGATCCCCAAGCCATGCCGATGAGGAAAGTATTACTAGATATTAGTGATGGGACGATACCAAAATTTTTAACGATTCCGATTCTACCCAATTATCCCGATTCCCGATACGATTCCGTCCGGAAAATACGGTATACGCATATTAAAATTAATTTTTTGGATTTTTTTTTTCTGAAATATAATACAAATCGTGAGATTACTGTATATTATTATTATCATAGTTTTAAATAACAAACATATAAATGAACGGAATATATAAATTCTTAGGTGTTATAGTTAATAGTGCATGGTATTAGTGAATTTGGGATACATTGTATACATAGTAGGATGATTTAAAAGATGGATAAATTGGAATTAATGTATATTAGGGTTATGGACGAAAATAAAAAATATAGAGAAACAAAAATTATAGGATGAGTGTAGATAAATAGGAAAACAATTTGAATTTGAAAATATAGATATGTAGAAATATTATATAGATTTGATTTTATAGATACTTAATAAATATAGAGTATGTGTTTTTTATTTTTTTATAAACAAAGAAAAATGTTCGAGATATATAAATAAAATACAAATTGAAAATAAAATTAAAAGTAGAAAGCTTCAAGACGTTTGATCGACTTGAGAAAATGCATGAGTTGAGGAATTTGAGAGGAAGGGTATAGAGAAGGAGGTGATAATTTAGTAAGAGAAGAAGGGCGGTTAGAAGATTCTATGGGACAGGAAAAAATTACGTGATCTAAATTTTCAGTAGTAAGAGGGCTGCATGGGCATCTCGGAGGAGGAGTATTTTTAAAACGACAGGTGAATTGAGAAAGAAAACAATGTTTCGAAATAAAATGTGAGAATTGAAAAGGGTAGTTGTTAGGAATATCATTATAGTGAGGAAATAAAGAAAGTAAACGAGGCGTAGATAAAGATTTATAGTAGTTTTGTATATCTAAAGAAGAAGGAGAAAAATTATGAGAATGTAAAAAAGAGAAAGGAAGTAATTTCGAAAAGGCTAGATTAAATTCTGTTGGGGCGGATTTCATTGATTTAGATACTAGACGGGCACAGGTGATGGTAATTTTGTCAAGATTTTCTATATGTTTTTTTTTAAGTGAAGAAGAGAAAATAGGGTAGGCGTAAGTGAGTTTGGGCATGAGAATTTGGTTGTGAATCAGACGAAGGCAGTTGGCGGGAGGGGAGATGGTTAATTTGATTTTGTTAGAAAAAAGAAATGATAATTTGGAGACTGCGGAGATTTTGTTTTTAATGTGTATGTCGAAAGTGAGATGAGGGTCAAAAATAAGACCTAAAATTTTTATAGAGGAGGCAGGGGTAAGAGGAAAAATTGATGATTTAGGAGTATTGAAAAGAGGCATGATAAAGGTCTTTTTTTTGTTGAGGGATAGATTGATGTGATTAGCTTCAGATGAAAGGGAGGAAATTGCTGATTGACAAAGATCGGATAGTGTTGGGTGAGATATTATAGGGATAAGTTTAATTGTTTTTTCGTTGTTGGGTGAGTATAGATTTAGAGCTGATTGTAGTATGATTTCATGTGTTCGAGTGATATTGGGGTCAGGAGGAGGTGTTGTATGGACTATAAGGGTTGTATCATCAGCGTAGATAGAAGCGTAATGATTAGGAATATTTTGAAAACAATTGAGAAGATGGTAAGTAGCAACATTGAATAGAGTAGGGGAAAGAATGGATCCTTGGGGAACTCCTTGGATGAGTTTAATTTTGAAATCAGGGTATAACGAAGGGGAGGCTGAGCGGTTTGTTAAGAAGGATTGTATGATGTTTAAAAGATATAAATCGGAGGGGTTAGTTAGTATTTTGGAAAGAGCGGACATGACTGCTTGATGGGAAATTGTATCAAAAGCGGATGAGAAATCAAAAGAAATAAGAGCTGATTGATGGTTTGAAGGAATTGAAGAAATATAGTCTGTTAAGTTTGAAAGAGCAGTAAGGGTGGATTTACCGCGGGTGAATCCGTGTTGAAATGGCATGGGGGGAATTAGGAGGGATAGCCTAGAAAGAATGATTTTTTCGAAATAGTTTGCCTAAAGTGTTTAGAAGAGATATTGGTCTGTATGAGGAGGGAAATCAGGGGGTTTATCGTGTTTAGGGATAAAAAGTACTGAAGCGTGTTTGAACGACGAAGGGAAATAAGCAAGATTAAAGGAAGCAGTTGAAAATTTTGCAAAGAAGATTGATGTACTGGGTAAGAAAGAAATTTAAGGATTTTGAAGGAAATTTTATCAGTGCCGGGGGAGGATTTGTTCTTGCAGGTTTTTAGTATCGATATTATTTCATATGGGGTTACTTCGAAGTAGTGGGTGAATTCGGGAGAGCGGGAAGTGGTTGGGGTGGAGAGAAAGAGAAAAAATTTGTCGAAGAAGAAAAGCTTGGGTTTCGGGTATTGTGTTGAAAGGTGAATTGGTGTCCGGGTTGATGAGAGAAGAGTAAGATGGTTTAGATTTGGGTTTGTGAAATGTTTGCAATAGGGTGATTTATGGTGCCAGGGAGAGGTGATCTTGTCTAGGTTGTTCACGGTATATGCTGTTTTTGCAGATTTTATAGCGGAGCGGAGATTGGAGCGGCAAAGTTTCAGGTAGTTTAGACGGAGAGGAGAGGGGTAGTAACGGTAGAGGTTGAGGGCATGGTGAGCAGCTTTCTTCAAATGTTGATAGATGAGGAGACCACCAGGGGTTGGGAGAGAATTTAGGAGAATGAGGAAAGATTGAAGAATTGAGTTTTTGATAGAATCAGTTATGTGTATTAATTGCAAATCTATATCTGAAGTGGAGATCAAAGGAAGTTTGGAAAGTTTAGGTAGGAGTTGATTAAATAAAGGATAATTGATCAGGGTGGAATTGGGTTTTGGTAGGGGAGCGGGGGAGGAAATAGACAGTACAAAGAGGAGTATGCCAATTTCTTGAAGATAGTAGAGTGGGAAGATATGATAAAGATGAAGAAGAAGTAAGTTTATTCGATATTGCTACTAGATCAATGACAGAGGAGTGAAGAGAAGAATTGATAAAAGTGGGGAGATCGGGTTATTGAGAAGAGTTAGATTGGAGGAAAGTAAAAATTGTAGAAGAAATTCTCCTTGTGTATCAGGGAATTTGTTGTGGCTGAAAAAAGAAGAATGTGTGTTGGAGTCACCTGTGAAATATAGAAAAAGGGGAGATAAAAGGAGCTATTTCAGAAAGAATTTGTTCTAAGATCAGGAGGGGTAGAGCTACAGGGAAATAAAATGAAATCAGAGTGATATATGTGTTGTTTAAGAAGAAATTTAGAGATAATATAATGATTGGATATTTTAATAATAGAGGGAGAAAGGCAATTGGGGATTATGACAGTTAAATTGAAAGTTGAAAAACTAGTGAAATTAGGGGTGATAGATAAGGAAGAGGGAGGTTCAGAGATAGAAAAAATATTAGGTTTAGTAAAAAGTGGGAGAATATTAGATCTGAGTTCTCATGCATTTTCCCCAGATTTAAAGTGTATAAATTAAGGTTATGACTGGGAATAAAAGGAGAAGCAAGAGGGTTTAGTTGAATAGATGAAAAATTAATAGGATTGTTAGTATTCATGTTGATTATTATTGATAGTTTGTTGATGTTTGTTGAGGATTTTCTTGTAGGTAGGGCAATCTGTTTTGTTGAATTGTAGGTGGTTAGCAGGATGATTTGGGG
>CAVYIL010000229.1:0-18023 GCA_963768325.1 uncultured Flavobacteriaceae bacterium
TGATGATGCAAAGCAAGATGGCCGTTGGTCACTCGAACGAATTGACGCAAATAATTTATGTGGCGCCATAAGCAACTGGTCAGCATCTGAAAGCGAATTTGGTGGAACACCCGGATTTCAAAACTCAATTTATGCTAATAATATAGATAGTATTGCTCCCTCACTGACAGATATCTTTATTCCATCTGCCAAAGAATTCCGTTTATTTAACGAAACCCTTAAAAATGAGTCTGCACATGTTGTAAATTTCTTAATTGATAATGGTATTGATTCCCGACTCTGTTCAGTTAAAAAATACATCTAAGAATCAAGTTTTCCTGTATTTTGATCAAAGTTTCACTGAAAATTTCAAATATTAATTTCAATGGAAAACATTTCAGGATTTGTGCAAAAACAAGATGATGCATTCGACTAAAACCTTTAAACATTTCGTTACAAAAGCTTATGATATTGTTTGCTTCAATATTGCTTGATCCTGAGCCTTCAGTTGGCCTACCAATTAATCGATACATCGAAATCCATAACAATACAGAAAAACTGCTTACTCTAAATAACTGGAGCATTGCTGTTGGCGAAAACCTTACAGAAGTTCCTCTACTTAATATTAAACTCTCTGAATATATCTTGTAATAACTTCAGACTCTGAGGCTTTTAATAGCATTAAAAATGATAATGTTTTTGAAATAAATGATTTACCCTCATTACCTTAATAATGGAGAATTGCTTCTTCTTTATGATGATTCATCAAGAATAATGTCAACAGTTAATTACTCAAAAGACTGGTACAAAGACTCTGATAAATCAAATGGTGGATTTTCTTCTCGAAATAATTAGACCACAAAACTTATAGGGAATCATTACCAACTGGCAAGCATCAGAAAATATTCAGATGGTGGAACACGGAATACAAAATTCAGTATTTGCTAGCAATCCAGACATTATTTCACCTAAAATTGGAAAGGGTTTGTTATTCAGTAATAGTCTTGAATTGTATTTTTCCGAAACTATGGACAGTTTATCTCTGCTTCAACTGGCAAATTATTTTGTTGACAAAGGTGCTGAATATCCATTTCTGCTCATCCGGTTGAACCTTTCTGTCCGGTGTAATTTTGCATTTTCCACAAAACTTTGAACATGCTTTAGTCCTCTGTTTTGTTGAACAATTTTTGCCGATTTGTCAGGAAATTATATAGAATCAAATGCCAGTTACAGATTTGGAATAGCTGAAGAAATACAAAATAATGACATTTTATACCAACAAAAATTAATCCATCGGGTAGTGCAGTAGATTACGTGGAGATTTATAACGATTCTGAGAAGATTATTGACATAGGTAAGCTGTTTTTAGGAAGCAGAAACGATGTTTGGGAAATAAATTCGCTATATCCGGTGGATAAGCAAGGCCGTTTACTTTTTGCAAATGAATATATGGTGCTAACTACAAATCCGGATGCAATTAAAAGCAATTATTATACATCAAATCCCGAAGGATTTATTGAAATGAACCAAATACCAAGTTATGCAAACAGCAGGAAAATGTTCTGCTTCAAACACACGACAGCATTATTATTAATGAATTGCATTACAACGAAGACATGCATTTTCAATTGTTAAATTCGTTTGAAGGTGTTGCACTTGAACGTATAGATTTTAATCAAGCAACAAATGAAAGAGCAAATTGGCATTCGGCTTCAAAAAATTCAGGTTACGGTACTCCTGCTTATCAAAACTCACAATTTCGGAGTATAGAAGATAATACGAAAGCCGTTCTGTTGAAAACCAGAAGTATTTCTCCCTGACGAAGATGGTTATAAAGATGTTTTGCATATAAAATACGCTTTTAATGAACCCGGATATGTGGCAAATATTAATGTTTATAATTCGAAAGGAAGGAAAATAAGAGTCTAGTTAAAAACGAATTGTTAGGCAACAAGGGAATATTTATTTGGGACGGCACAAACGACGAGAATTATAAAGCTTCTATTGGTATTTATATTATATACCTTGAAATATTTGATTTGAAAGGAAATATATTAAAATATAAAGAATTATACATGGCCTCAAATTTATAAATATCATTTTTAAATTATAATCCAGTTATAAGCATTCTATATCATTTTCATCATGGAGTTTTACAATATTTTTATATTTTTACATTTGTTATCCTGTTAAAATTATCTTTACTAAAAGCAGCTATAACCTAATTTATTACGATTATGAAAAAACATTATCTTTTAATTCTTCCCTTTATAATGATATTTCAAATGTCGTTTGGGCAATGTAATAACGAATTAATAGATATGTGCAAATCTGAAAATGGTGGTGCCAAATATTTAAAACATTTTAGAATTAGGTTTGCTGAATCAAAAAATATAAAAAAGCTTCCTCGCCACTTTTACCATTATGTAAACAAAGGAAATGAGCAATTGGTTATAGCTATTTTGTTATGTATAGCATTCGTTAAGCATGTGTTGGCCGAACCCAGCGGCCGGTATACCCGTTCTTTCCCGCAGCCGATATCGGTACTATTTGCGAGTGACGCAGCTCCTCGAGTGGTTTACATTTGGCAATAGTTTTACCCTCGGTTTTGAAATGTGGCGCTTTACTAAATCCAGCGGCACCTGGAGTGCGGGAGGTACATGGACAAACGAAGGTGCCTTCACCGCGTCAATGAGTTGGCAAACTGCACCGACCGGCTACCCGTCAAGCGCTAACTATCTGGCGGGTGATGTTAAGAACAACGCCGGCGTGACCATAGGACAATGCGCCATGTTTCTTTATGTCGTCTACTTCGGCTAAGAATCATATTGCTCAATGACCAATAATGGTAGATCTATTCAGCATATTTATGACGATGCCCAACATAAAATAGCTACTATAGACGATCAGGGAAAAGTAATGGATTATAAAAGACATTTTTATAGTAGAACACATAGGGATGGTAAATATCATGCAGAAACCCCAAATAGTAACCTATCCGTAACATTTCAAGGAGAAGGTAAGTTTTATGGGGATCAATTAGTTGAAGGTAGAATAAGCAGTGATTTGTTAACCAGTGAATATGGAATTTCCTTTATAACTTCTGATGACTTTAAACTTACTCATGCAGAGTATATAATAGAAAGAGAAGCAGAGGTATTACAGATTGATAATAAATTGTTAGGCACCAAAAGCATAGTGTCAATCGGAGATAAAAAGAATTTTTTGATACTAGATTTAGGAACCTATGTAGCTATTTATGTAGATGGAGAACTAGTGCAACAACTAGAAAATGGAATCGCTACAGTAAATGATGTTACCATTAGAGGCAATGTTCGACAACTGTTAATAGCCCAATCACCTATACCTTCAGCAATACATTTAGATGGATTATCCCGTACGATTCAAAAACAACACTTGTATGTTAATTCAGATAATGAGATAGAGGGAAAAGTAGTTACAGCAATATTTTATAATGGTTGGGGAAGTCCTATAATAAATACTAAACCAGCATTACTTACAGATAAAAAACTTACTTATACCAGTAATTTTGCTACCTATGATTCTATTGGAAATACAATTACAGGCAGTCTAGCAACATATTATATAAACCGTTCAGAAGTTAATAAGACCTATGCTATAGAAACAGAAAGTAATCCAAGTACGATTTTTTATAAAACAGATTATAGTAGGGACGCTTTACAACGAGTTATAACAATACACCAGCCAGGAGTTGTCGATCAGCCAGAAAATAAAACTAGAATATCATACCAGAATCCAATAAAAGGAACATCATTAGAGCAAAGCATAGGAATTTCGGCAGCAGATCAATTAAAGTTTTCTACCACCACCACAGAGAGAAGAGATAATGACAAAGCAGTAGTAAAAGATGTATTTGGAAGAGTTATCGGATCAAAAGATGGAGAATCTATAAGCAAGCATACCTTTGATTATACTACCAACGGAAATAAAACCTCTTATCGATTACCCTTATCTTTTCAGGCAGGTAATGAGACGGAATACATTAATAGTATAGAAACAAAAGATTTATTAGGAGATCAAATCCAATCTGTTAGTGTAGATGAAGGAACAAGCTACATTATAAAAAATCAAAAAGGATTACCTGTGTTTATGGCTTCAGAAAACTTTTCATCAGAAGGTAGCGATCTGTCTTGGAAATATTTGAAATATGACACACATGATCGACCAATAGAATCTGGACTGATAAAAGTTCTAGGTAAATTTGATGCTAAAAAAATGAACTTGTTAGCGAATGTTCCTCTATGGTTGGGTAATGTTAAAACTACACTAATAAAAACATGGACTTATGATATATTGGGTAAACAAGTAGAAAACTCTAAAGGTAGAGTAGTACAAAAAACAAGTAATAATGATAGGTTAGTGGTTACTAAATATAACTATAATAACATAGGTCAGATTATAGCCAAGTCCACACAGATAGGTAATGAAGCCAAAAAAACTATAACATATCAATATTACATTGATGGAAAACTTAAAAAAGTTATCTATCCAAATGGGACAGAAGTAGTATATCGTTATAATAAAATTGGTGAATTATATGGTGTTGGTACAGAATCTAAGCCCTTTGAATATGCAAAATATACATATGGCATCAATGGAAAAGTGATACAAAAGGAATTTAATACCGGAGCCATTACAGGAACTACTAAATATACATTACAAGAAAAGCCTAAAAGTAATGAAGTAAAAGTGGATAAAATTACCGAATCAGGAACTAAGCCCTTTTTTAAAGAATTATTTAAATATATGGAAGACACCAAATATTATGATGGATTGGTTAAAGAAAAAGAAGAAATAGGATTTCAGCAATTGAAGACGAAATGGAAATATACATATGATACAAGATATCAATTAAGTTCTGTTATAAAAGATCAGTCAGGAAATAATCAGAGTTATAACTATACCTACGATAAAAATGGAAATTTAAGCACTTATAAAAATACTTCAAATAGTGAAGAGGATAGAATTTATACATATGAATCAGGAAGCAATAAATTAATGCAAAACGATTCTCAAAAAGTAAATGATATAGGATTATTTTCCAAAATAGGAAAGACTCCTTTAGGAGAGGATACACGATTAAAATATCATGAACTATCGCATAAGGTATCAAGATTATACTCTAAAGAAACGAAAGGAATAAAACAGAAACGGGAGCAACTTATATTTACGTATGATGCTAAGAATTATCGAGTACAGAAGATTTTTAAGACAGCAGCCCATCAAAATGATACGCTCACATATGTTTGGGGGACACGATCATTACCAATGTATGAATCATTTAAAAGAGGGAGAGAAGGAGTAGCAACCTATAAAAGTTGGGATAAAGTATATATATATGGGGCCGAATATGCGCCAATAGCAATGCTACATAATAATAAAACATATTATTTTATTAGAGATGTCCAAAATAGTTTACGCTATGTAATAAATGCAAACAGTTCTATAGTAGAAGAGAAGTATACTTATGATCCTCATGGAAAGATAATTCAGGCATATCGATCAGATGCAACACAGCCTCTTGGTACTTATTTGTATACAGGACAAGAGTTTGATAAAGAAATTGGACTTTATAATTTTAAAGCTCGTGTTTATGACCCTAATAAAAAGATTTTCTTGCAACCAGATCCCAAACATATTAATTACTCACCATATACATATGCTAACAATAATCCAATCAATTTTGTAGACATAACAGGTAAAGCACCAATTAAATACAATGCATCACCACTAAGAATGTCAAGGTACGGTTATCAAAAAGATATGGAAGGTGGAATAGAACAATTAAAGGATCTTGATGCATATGAATTAGATGTTAATGCAGAGGGTTTAGTACATTATAAACAATCGGGTAATTTGCTTAACACGGTAGAATACCCTATGCTTGAAGACGACTTTATGAAATATGATATGGATGCACAAGGTAGAATTTTTGGGTTTTCAGGTAAGTATGTTCATTCACAAGGGACATATGAATCGCCCGTAGCTGCTGGTGAAATAAAGGCTAGAGAAGGAAAAGTTTCACTTATAAATGAAAAATCAGGTCATTTTCAACCCCAAAACAGATCTCAACTTGTCGCTAAAGAACTAAGCGATCGAGGAGCAAAGTTTACGGATGATTTTAAAATAGAGACAACTGATAGAACACCTGCATCTCAGGCGGATAGAGTTCCATTTGATGATATAAAAGAAACTCGAAGAGAAATTCAAAGTAAAAATCCAAAACATGGTATCGAAAAAGTACAACGACGTTTGCCAGCACCACGACCAATGGCAGAAGGAGGATTAGTGCCACCTCCTTTACCTCCTCGTCGTCTTCCTAAACCTCCAGTTATTTTGTGATTTTAAAACCTTAATAAAGTATATTAATAAAAAAGAAAAACAGGTGTCAAAAAAATAGCTTTTTTGATACCTGTTTTTGGTAATATAAATAATAAATTTCTTAATTACCCTTTTTATAATCCTCCAGAAATTTAGCAAGTCCAATATCTGTTAAAGGATGATTAAGTAACCCTTCTATAGAGGACAAAGGACCCGTCATGACATCAGCTCCAATTTTAGCACAATCAATCACATGCATTGTGTGTCTAACGGATGCAGCTAGAATTTCAGTATTAAAGCCATAATTATCATATATTAGTCGAATTTCTGCAATTAAATTAAGACCATCGGTAGATATATCATCTAATCTACCAATAAAGGGAGAAACGTAAGTAGCTCCAGCTTTAGCAGCTAATAATGCCTGACCTACAGAAAAAACAAGGGTACAGTTGGTTTTTATACCTTTATCACTGAAATATTTAATAGCTTTAATCCCATCTTTAATCATCGGTACTTTTACAACGATTTGTTTATGGAGTGCAGCTAGTTCTTCCCCTTCTTTAATAATATCTTCATAATTGGTTGAAATAACCTCTGCACTAACATGCCCTGTAACGATTTCACATATATCCTTATAATGTTGAATAATATTTCCTTTACCAGTGATACCTTCTTTTGCCATTAAAGACGGATTTGTCGTAACCCCATCCAAGACACCTAAATCTTGTGCTTCTTTAATTTGATTAAGGTTTGCAGTATCAATAAAAAATTTCATGCCGTGATATTTAAGTTTATATTTTTTCTAACTAGAATGCGAATATAATTATTATAGCTAAAGCCTAACTATTATAATTACAATTTATAATGATTTATTAGTAATCTCTCGTACATTTTATCGGGAAGAATTCTTTTTAAGACTATAGAGAATTTTTGCATAAACTCACCTACTTTGTAATGAATTTTTGGGTTCTTAGTATTTAATATTTGATATATCATTTTTGCCATTTCTAAAGGATCTCCTCCAGAATTTACGTGATCATTCATTAACCGTAGCGTGCGATCATACACTTGTTCATAAGGAGAGTCTTTAATTACGGGAGCGTGAAAACGACCTGCAGCAATATTAGTAGCAAAGTCTCCAGGAGCAACATTAGTCATTTTTATATTAAAATCTTTCAACTCCATATTCCAAGCTTCGGTAGTTAATTCCAAAGCTCCTTTAGAAGCACTATAAATCCCACGATATGGCAACCCCATGTATCCAGCTATCGAAGTTATATTTATCACCATACCACTATTATGCTTTCTCATTATAGGTAAAGCAGCTTTGGTAACATTAATAGGACCAAAATAATTAGTAGTGAAATTTTTTATTATTTCTTCCTCAGGTATTTCTTCTATTGGTCCCGTAATTCCAGTACCAGCATTATTTATTAAAACATCTAATCTACCATGTTGTTTTACAATTATATTTATAGCTTTATCTATGCTTTGTTTATCAGCAACATCGAGTTGTAAAAGAGTGAATTTGTTAAAGTTGGGATATTTGGAAGGGTTACGACTAGTGCCATATACTATATATCCTTTATCGGTTAAATAATCTCCAATTGATTTTCCAATTCCTGACGAACCACCAGTAATTAATATAATTTTAACTTTATGATCTATATTCATAATCGCAAATATACAATTATGATCAACAATGTAATATTTAGAGAATATAAAAAGAAAAAAGGGGGTTGTTTCGTAGAAAATAAGCACAAAAAAAGGCAAGCTACCTACATCACACCGCTACAACCATTTACCTTTGCTGCGTTCCCACCCTGGAGGATTCAACAGGAGCTAGTTGTGTAGGACTTGCCGCTGCAAATATACAATCTTTATTTAATAAAACAACTATTTTTTTTACCCAAATAAAATAAATATCTTGCTTTAAATTTTGTGATCATTATGAATTTACGTAATATATTCGTTGCCACTACATTATGTTTTTTAACTTTTTCCTGTGGTAGTAATGCCAATAAGAAAAAAAGTTATTTTTCTATTTCTACAGAGAATAATCAGACTAAATTTATGCTAGGAGAAATAGTAAAAGCTAGTGTGGAAAATAAGAAAAACATTAAAATTGATTCTGTTTCTTATTTTTTAGATGATTTTGATGCGGGTACTCGCTCAGATGATTTTACTTATGAAGAAAAAATAGATATAGAAAAATTAGGGAATCATATTCTTCAGGCAAAAGTATTTTATAACGGACAGATGGATACAATTACTAAGAAAATCGTTTTTTTAAACAATAAACCTCCTAAATTATATACGTATAAAATTATTGCTGAACACCCTCATGATAAAGAAGCTTTTACTCAAGGATTAGAGTTTTTTGGAGACACACTATATGAAAGCACAGGAAAAAAAGGAGAATCCTCATTACGTAAGGTTAATTATAAGACAGGAGAAATACTTATAAAAAAAGAAGTTCCACAACAATATTTTGCAGAAGGGATAACAATTATAAACTCCAAAATTTATCAGCTTACTTGGCAATCTAGTGTTGGATTTAATTATGATCTTAAAACATTAGAAAAGATAGGAGAGTTTGCTTATAATAAGAGTAAAGAAGGTTGGGGGCTCTGTAATAATGGAGAATATATATATAAGAGTGATGGAACAGAAAAAATTTGGATTTTAGACCCCGTAACTCTTGCAGAAAAAGATTATATAGAAATTGTTACCAATAAAAGTGTGAAATCTAACTTTAACGAGCTAGAGTGGGTAGATGGAAAAATATATGCCAATACCTGGCCTAAATACGGAGCTAGTAATAAATCAGGGCTCAAAAGTAGTATTACAATAATTAATCCTAAAAATGGAGCTATCGAGGCAGTGGTGGATTTAAGAGGGTTACGAAATAAGGTAACACAACACGAGAACCTAGATGTGTTAAATGGAATTGCGTACAAAGCTGATACAAAACAACTTTTCGTAACGGGTAAAAATTGGGATAAACTATTTGAAATTGAGATTGTTGAATAATCTGTAATAAAGTTATGAAATAGTGTTTGTTACTTTCTTATTTGATTGCAACCTTATAATAACTACCTCGTTATTATAATAGACAAATAATAAAACGTACCTTTGCGGCTTATTTAATTTATATGAACAAATTTAAAGCATTAGGCCTAAGTGAAGCCTTAATTAAGGCTGTTGATGAAATGGGGTTTGAGACTCCTAGTGAAGTACAGGAAAAGGCTATCCCTATTTTGCTTGAACAAGATACGGATATTGTAGCATTAGCGCAAACTGGAACCGGAAAAACTGCAGCATTTGGTTTTCCTTTATTAGAAAAAATAGATAGTAAAAGTAGAATAACACAAGGATTAATTCTTTCTCCTACCCGAGAACTTTGTTTACAAATCACAAATGAGCTTAAAAATTATTCTAAATTCATTCCCGATTTACAAACAGTAGCGATTTATGGAGGAGCAAGTATAGTAGACCAAGCGAAACAAATTAAAAAAGGAGCGCAGGTAATCGTTGCTACTCCTGGTCGTATGCAAGATATGATTAATCGTAAATTGGTAGATATATCAAATATCGGTTACTGTATTTTGGATGAAGCAGATGAAATGCTTAATATGGGATTTTATGAAGATATTACTGCCATATTATCACACACTCCTAAAGAAAAAAATACTTGGTTGTTTTCTGCAACAATGCCAAGAGAAGTTTCTACAATAGCTAAACGTTTTATGCGGACTCCAGTAGAAATTACTGTTGGGCATAAAAATACAGGATCTAAAAACGTATCACATGAGTATTATGTTGTCAATTCTCGTGACAGATACTCTGCATTAAAAAGATTAGCCGATGCTAATCCTGATATTTTTTCCGTAATTTTTTGTCGGACTAAGAGAGATACCCAAAAAGTTGCAGAAAGTCTTATTGAAGATGGATATAGTGCAGCCGCGTTACATGGGGATTTGAGTCAGAATCAACGAGATTTAGTAATGAAAAGTTTCAGGAATAGACAAATCCAAATGCTAGTTGCTACAGATGTTGCAGCCCGTGGAATTGATGTAGACAATGTTACTCACGTTATTAATTATCAATTACCAGATGAAATAGAAACATACACGCATAGAAGTGGTAGAACAGGACGAGCTGGTAAAAGCGGTGTTTCTATGGTTATTGTTTCTAAGAGTGAGGCTAGAAAAATTAGGTCTATTGAACGCATAATTAATAAAAATTTTGAAAAGAAAGAAATTCCTAGTGGAGAGGAAATATGTCAAGTTCAATTATTTCATTTAGCTAACGATATAGGAAAAGCAGAAATAAATCATGAAATTGATAGCTATTTACCTTCTATTAATGAAGTTTTGGAAAAATTCTCTAAAGAAGAATTGATTAAAAAGTTTTTTTCAGTAGAGTTTTCAAGATTTCATAATTATTATAAAAAAGCAAAAGACCTAAACACAGGGAATGAAAAAGGAAATAGCTCTGATTACGGAAGTGATGAAAGTATTCGGTATTTTATTAATGTAGGAGAGAAAGATGGTTTTGACTGGATGACTTTAAAGGACTTTTTGAAAGATACTATAGCACTTGGAAGAGATTCCATAAGTAGAGTTGATGTAAAAGAAACTTTTTCATTTTTTAATACGAGCTCTGAGGATCAAGAAAAAGTTCTTAGTGTTTTCGAAAATTTCAAATTAGAAGGAAGAAATGTTAATATAGAAGTTTCTAAAAACTCTGATAGGAGTAGAGGTGCAGGTGCAGGTAGGAAAAGGCGTGATCGAGACAGTAGTTCTAAAGGAGGGTTTAAGAGTAAAAGAAGAAGCGACGGATTCGAACCAAAAGGAAGAGGTCGTGAAAATGATAGGAATAGAGAAGATAGAGTTTCGAGTAGTAGAAGAAGTACAAGAAAAAGGAGCGATAGAAAATAACATAATCATATTTAAGAATAAAGTATATGATTTTTGTACGATTTTTTTAAAATTATAAATTTAAGATTATTGCATGGTATAAATGAAGACAAAAATCATATACTTTATTTTAATATTAATAATAGGAGTATCATCTTCTGCTCAGGATAATGAAAATTTAAACACAGTAACAGGTAGAGTATTAAACGCCTCTACGGATGTTATTTTGCAAAGCGTTCATGTAGTAAATCTCAGCGAAGTAAAGGGTACTATAACCAATAAAGATGGGGCGTTTATTATTCAAGCAAAAGTAAATGACACCTTATATTTTTCTTACATGGGGTTTAAACCTCTAAAAGTAAAAGTAACCAATGATTGGAAAAAATTTGGGGATGTTAAAATTAAAATGACTGAGTTAGGCATAGCTTTAGAAAAAGTAGTGGTTTCAGATGTTCAGCTTACTGGATATTTAGAAATTGATGCTAAAAAAATCCCTATTTATAATAATTATAGGTATAGCATTTCTGGATTAAATTCTGGATATGAGGGAGGAAGTAAACAGCCTGGAGCAGTACATAAAGTTCTGGGATCAATTTTTAATCCTGTAGATTTTTTATATAATATATTTAGTAAACGGTCTTCAGAATTAAGAAAATTACGAAAGATGAAGAAGGATGATGAGATTAGAAATCTTTTAGAAACTAAATTTGATAGAGCTACTTTAACAGCTCTTCTGCAAGTAGAGAGACTCGATATAGATGAAATTTTAAGAAACTGTAATTATTCTATTGATTTTATAAAATTCGCTAATGATCTACAGATATTAGATGCTATAAGTGAGTGTTATGAGGAGTATAAAACTCTAAATAGAAAATAATTATAGATATAAGATAGTCTTTTGATATATAAATCTTTAATTTCGTTAAATAAATTAGTGTGATTTTGTAATCTCCTTGTAGTTAATCACTTGTGTAAACAAACACATTTCTTCACTATTAAAAAAAATAAATATAGATATATAGCCATAAAAATGTTATTGTAATAACACAAATAAGTGTTGATTTTTCTCTTTAACTTTAAGATATCACTAAAAGATATAAGATGAAAAATAAAGCACTATTTATACTATTCGGATTTGTAACAGTTTCTTGTTTTTCTCAGAGTTTAGCTTTTACGGAGAACGGAACAAAGATTTTTTTAAGCGAAAATGGTACTTATCAATTTTTAAAAATCTTGAGTTCAATTAATAAAAAAAAGAATCTTAAGGGAATGGTAAAAGGGAAAGTTTCTTTTTATGATGACCAAAAGGATGGAGTAAAGCCCGATATTGGGTCAAAAATACTAATTCGAAAAACCAATAATAATGATAGTCGTAATTTTATAATAAGTGAATACAACAAAGCCAAATATTATAAAAAATTGATCAAAAGTAATGCTATTACTGATGATAAATATAAATCAATAGAAGGTAAACTTGAAGAATTAGATGCTAATTCGGATAATGGATTTGATGAATTATGTTCTAATGCTATTAAACATGTTTTAAAATCAAGGCGATATGGTACATCAAGTATATTAACAGTAGATAAGAATGGTGATTTTGAAGCTTATTTAGATCAAGGGACATATGAAGTTATTGCTATATCAAAAAACAAAACTTTCTTAACAGAAGCAGAAGTTTTGGGTCAAATAACTAATAAGATAGTAGAAATTAAAAATGAAGATGTAGTTATAGTTAATTTTGAATTTAATCAATTTTAAAACTAATTAGAAAAATCGAGTTTGTACACTTTATGTGAAAGTGTCGTTATTTTTTTACACTTTAAAGATAATTGTCAGTTAAACAAAAACAGGTAGATTCCATAAATTCTACCTGTTTTGTTGTTTATCCCATTCTCTTTTTGGAAAAATCATAAGGAAATGTGGATTAGTTATTTTATTTTGAGATTTATGTGAGGTAATCTTATAATTTTTTTACAAAATTATAGTACATATATGCTTATTCATGGTATTAAAAAAGGGTTTTTATAATATTATCGATATATAATAGCAATGTTGTTACACTATTTAATAATTTTAGCCGTTATAAATACTTTATTATTAAATAAAAGTAATATTTTATGCAAGTAGAAATCTCACATAGCCCTTTTGAGATCATAATTGAAGAAAAGCATGAATGGACTAAACGCCCTAGTAGACATATTTTTTTTGAATTAGTATATATTTTAGAAGGTTCAGGTTATCAATGTATTAATTCTAATACATTTGAATATAAACAATCTAATGTATTTCTTTTACCTCCATTAGGTTGTCATTCTTTTAAGATTGTAGAACCAACACGTTTTGCTTTTATTAGATTTACAAATCAATATTTAAAAAAAGATTTGTCTAATATAATTGATTATGAAGATTGGTTTAATAAAGTATCTTATATTTTGATAAGTTACAATAAAATTCCTGGGGATATTATCAGAAGTATTGAAGATAAAAAACATATAATATCTTTTATGAAAGTTATTAAATATGAATATGAGAGGAAAGATGGTTTTTCGGAGGATATTGTTAAGTTTCTTATCATTAGTGTATTGAATATTCTTACTAGGAACATAGAATCTTCTTTTATGAGTAGTATAGAATCACTTAGTAAGGATTGTAAGTTTCAAAATTTAATCAATTATATTCAGCATAATTTGTTTAGAAATGATAAGATTAAATTAAAAAATTTGGCAGAGCAGTTTGATATTTCTAAAACATATATAGGTGAGTTTTTTAAAAAAAATGCTGGGAATAACTTACAGGATTACATTTTAAAATCTAGATTAAAAGTTATAGAATCTATACTGTTGTATTCTGGTAATAGTATTAAAGAAATTGCTCATGACTTTGGATTTACAGATGCAAGCCATTTGTCTCGTATTTTTAAAAAATATTACGGAGTTACGATTAATGAATATAGGGAAAGAGGAAATTTGTTGTTACTTTCCGAGTGTAATTCTCTTGAATTTAAAAATTAGTTTCAGAAACAAATAACCTATGATCAGCTATTTGTAGCGATCATAGGTTATTTTAATTTTTTTGAATATAAAGAAAAATTTAATTTTCTAATAATTTGAATGGGCTCAGGCTTACTTTAGCATTTCCAGAAGCACCATTATGGTTAGAGTATACTTTGTTCTTTTCTATTGTATAAAAGGAATCGACGTAATTATCATCATCGGTAAATACTGATGAAGGTATAATTTTAACAATAGAAGCACCAATGGTTCCTAAAGCTCCTATCCACTCTTCCTCGCTTAGTGTTGCACCTATTTCTGCAATACCTTTTACTATAATACCAGATAAGTCTTGATAGTTGTAATTAGAATCTTTTTCAAAGAGTTGAATATTGGCAGCCTGATATGCATATTTATCCCAATATAGTAAAATTTGATTTGGATAATAGGTGTGTTTATCATGATCAAGATAATACATAGGTATAACCTGTATTTCTGGTTTATTAGAGGAATCTTTTATACCAGATGTAATTGCATAAATCTCGGCACCTCCTTTTATCCAAGGTTCTTTATCATCTTTAAGTTCTATTTTGTCTAGTCTAGTGGTTTCGATGGATACATTATTATGACCAGTTTTACTAAAATTAAAACTATGTTCTGATTGTAAACCAGCTTCTTTTAATTTCTGATTGATATTTGCTACTTGCAGTTGCAATGTATGATAACCATCTTTTTCAATAATTATAACAGGGATATTAGGAGTCACTTCAGAGTTTAGCAGTGTTTTATTTCCATTAAGGTCAAAAGCAGTAATAAATTTTTGGTTTTCAATGTTTTCTGAAGAATAAACCACTAATAATTTGTTGGTATCAATTTCACTATCAGTTACGTTATGAAGCCATAGTTCAAAAATATCCTGTTGATTATCATTTTTTTTGATACTATTAATTTGTTTTTTTAGTGTTTTTTGGGATTTGGTTTCAGAAAAATCAGAAAACAATGCGTCCATCGATATCGGAAACTTATTTTCTGTCAACTGCGCTAAAATTCTATTACCATTATTATTTTCGTTAAAGAAATTAATGAAATTTAGAGCAATGTAATCATCGGAAGTATAGGTAGCTGTTTTAATATCAATATTTAAGGAATCTTCTTTTTTTTCACAACTGGCTAAAATAAGAACGGATACAGCAAACGCTGATAATAATTTTTTCATATTATATAGGTTTTAAGTTAAATAAACAACTAATTTATACTTGTTTATTTAACAAACATATTAATAAAAATCTATTTTTTTTTGTTTTTTTGGAATAATATTTTACTGAAAATTTTAGAATTATTTTTTATATTGGTATACTGAACGTTATGTACACTAATGTTTTTTATAGTGGAAGGTTTAACTTTTGATTTTTGTTTACCGCTTCGCTGTTTAATTATGAGTTATTATAAAAATGCTTATATATTAATTCTCAAGTAGTTTAAAAGGTATTATTGATGGGTTTCTTTTTTTTTTAAAAAATATGATTATTTATTTGTAGTGTATAAATATACTGAACAATATAATTTGTTTTGGTGGCATTTAATTTACTAAGAATTATTTTTTTGTAGCAGAGCCAAAATATTAATGAAATTGTATACTTACAGAATGAAATATGAAAACCTTTTTTTTTATATATAAATAACGATATTTGCATATTGTTTAATTATAACAATCTTAGATTACAACACTAAATTATTACTATGGGAATGAATAAAAACACAGTATTGGCATGGGCTACTTTTATAATGATAGTTGTGGGTGTATCACTGATAGCACTTGGAGCTTTTAGATATAGAGATGTTTCTGGATATGGTTTTGGAGCTGTTGGAGTTGGTTTCTTTGCTATAGCTTGGGTTTTTAATGCACTAAAAGGTCGAGTATAGTATTTGTTTCTGTATCAAGAAACATATTGGCATGAAAATATAGAAGTTTTCAAAACTTTTTTGAATATAAATTAACTAACTTTAAATAATTGAAAATCTTATGTCTGATGATAAAAAAGTAATCTTTTCAATGTCTGGGGTAACTAAAACCTATAAAAGTGCTAATACACCAGTACTAAAAAATATATATTTAAGTTTTTTTTATGGAGCTAAAATTGGAATTTTAGGTTTTAATGGATCAGGTAAATCTACATTATTAAAAATTATTGCTGGTTTAGATAAAAATTATCAAGGAGATGTAGTTTTTTCACCAGGATATACAGTTGGGTATTTAGAACAAGAACCACAATTAGATCCAGAAAAAACAGTTATAGAAATTGTTAAAGAAGGTGTTGCTGAAACAGTAGCTATTCTAGATGAATACAATAAAATCAATGATATGTTTGGTTTGGAAGAAGTTTATGAAGATGCTGATAAAATGGAGAAGTTAATGGATCAACAAGCTAATTTACAAGATAAAATTGATGCTAGTAATGCTTGGGAATTAGATACCAAACTAGAAATAGCAATGGATGCGCTTCGTACTCCTGATGCTGATAAAAAAATAGGAGTATTATCAGGAGGAGAAAGAAGAAGAGTAGCTCTTTGTCGACTTTTATTACAAGAACCAGATGTATTATTATTAGATGAGCCTACCAACCACTTAGATGCAGAATCTGTACATTGGTTAGAACATCATTTAGAACAATATAAAGGAACTGTAATTGCTGTAACGCACGATAGATATTTTTTAGATAATGTTGCAGGTTGGATTTTAGAATTAGATAGAGGAGAAGGTATTCCTTGGAAAGGAAATTATTCTTCTTGGTTAGATCAAAAATCTAAACGTTTAGCTCAAGAACAAAAACAGCTTCTAAACGTCAAAAAACACTTAGAACGTGAGTTAGAATGGGTACGTAAGGTCCAAAAGGAAGACAAACCAAACAAAAAGCTCGTTTGAATAATTATGATAAATTAATGAGTCAAGATCAAAAACAAGTTGATGAAAAATTAGAAATTTATATTCCAAATGGTCCACGATTGGGAACTAATGTTATTGAAGCTAAAGGTGTTAGTAAAGCATTTGGTGATAAATTATTATATGAAGATTTAAATTTTAATTTACCACAAGCAGGAATTGTTGGAATTATTGGTCCTAATGGAGCTGGTAAAACTACTATTTTTAGAATGATAATGGGAGAAGAAACATCCTGATAAAGGTGAGTTTAAAGTAGGTGAAACTGCAAAAATTGCATATGTAGATCAAAGTCATACTAATATTGATCCTAGAAAAAACTATTTGGCAAAATTTTAGTGATGAACAAGAATTAATAATGATGGGAGGCAAGACAAGTAAATTCTAGAGCTTATTTAAGTCGTTTTAATTTTTCTGGAAGTGAACAAAATAAAAAAGTATCTAGCTTTCTGGAGGTGAACGAAACCGTTTACATTTAGCAATGACTTTAAAAGAAGAAGGAAATGTTTTACTTTTAGATGAGCCAACAAATGATTTAGATGTTAATACATTAAGAGCACTTAGAAGAAGGTTTAGAAAATTTTGCAGGTTGTGCAGTAGTTATTATCTCACGATAGATGGTTTTTAGATAGAATTTGTACACATATTTTAGCTTTTGAAGGAGATTCTCAAGTGTATTTCTTTGAAGGTAGTTATTCTGATTATGAAGAAAATAAAAAGAAAAGACTTGGGTGGTGATTTAATGCCAAAACGTATTAAATATAAAAAATTAGTTAGATAAAATTTTTAGATGCCATATACAGATATAAAAGTAATAGCGTTTGATGC
>CAVYIL010000230.1:0-5245 GCA_963768325.1 uncultured Flavobacteriaceae bacterium
ACCAAGATTGTGAGCTTTTTCTAAATCTTTGATGGTTGCGATTCCGGGTAGGATTAAAGTGGTTAAGACAGCGTGATTTAATTCTTCTGCTATTCCTTCTAACCAATCCCAATCAGTATGTGCACCAAATCCAAAACTAAAGCTTCCGCCACTTAATCCATCTCCATGTGCAATCTCTATGGCATCCACTTTGGCATTATCAAGGGATATTGCCAAATTACGAACTTGTTCTTTACTGTATTGATGCTTTATGGCATGCATTCCATCTCGTAAGGTAACGTCTTGTATGTATGGTTTAATTTTCATATCTATACTAATTGATTGTTAAGTTGTGCTAATTTTTCACCTGTAGCCAATGCTGCTGATGTCATAATATCTAGATTTCCTGCATATTCTGGCAAATAATGACCCGCGCCAATTACTTCTAGGAAAACAGAGGTTTTAAGTCCGAATTTATATCCTAGACCTTCTATAAAAACAGCTTCATTTTCTGGAATATATTCAAACTGTATATCTTGTTTTATGATATAACCAGGTACGTATTTTTGTACCTCAGCCTCCATATTCTGAATACTTTTCTTGATAGTTTCTCTATCTGCTTGTTCACTAAGTACATATACAGTATTTCGCATTACTACAGGTGGTTCTGCAGGATTTAATACTATAATAGCTTTTCCTTTGTCGGCACCTCCAATTTTTTCTATTGCTTTAGCGGTAGTCTCTGTAAATTCATCAATATTGGCTCGAGTGCCTGGTCCGGCGGATTTACTTGATATAGAAGCTACTATTTCTCCATAATGTACTTTGGTTACTTTGGATATAGCGGCTATAATTGGTATAGTTGCTTGACCTCCACAGGTTACCATATTGACATTGTCCATTTCTATACTAGCATCAAAGTTTACAGGAGGTACAATGTATGGTCCTATCGCTGCTGGAGTAAGGTCAATCATTCGTTTGTCTTGGAATGCTTTAATTTTACTATAGTTATATAGGTGAGCTTTGGCAGAAGTAGCGTCAAAAATAAGTTTTATATCTTTAAACTCTACCATTTTGATAAGTCCGTCTACTCCTTGGTGAGTAGTGGTTATGCCTAGTCGATTTGCTTTTGATAATCCATCAGAATCTGGATCTATTCCTACCATTACAGCTACTTCTAGAATATCGGATGTTCTTAAAATTTTTATCATTAAATCGGTTCCAATGTTGCCAGAACCGATTATTGCAACTTTAATTTTACGCATAGTATTTTATTTAAATTTGACTGATAGAGATCCTAGTCCTGTTATCTCTGCTTTTATTGTGTCACCGGATTCTACTAGACACATGGGACCTAAAGCTCCGGTTAAGATAACTTCACCGGCTTTTAATGGACTACCTATTGATTGCATTTGATTGGCGAGCCATAATGTGGCAAGTAATGGAGATCCTAAGCAATCTGATCCAGTACCCTGAGATACAATTTCTGTATTTTTTTTCATTTTCATAGCACAGGTTACTACATCAAATTCACTTAGTTTTTTTGCTGTATTGCCTAGTGCATAATGACTAGCTGACGCATTGTCAGCTATTGTGTCGGTTATTTTTATATTCCAATCTTTAATCCGTGAGCCTACGATTTCTATTGCAGGAAGGGCATAATCGATAGAGTTTATAACATCTGTAATGGTTATATTAGGAAAGTCTAGATCTTTAGTGAGTATAAATGCTATTTCTGCTTCTACTTTGGCTTGCATTAATTCTGTCATGTCTATTGTAGCGCCATTTTTCACTTCCATATCATTAAAAAGAATTCCAAAATCAGGTTGATCCACTCCTAATTGTTTTTGTACTGCTTTGGAGGTTAATCCTATCTTTTTTCCTGTAATTTTTTTTCCGTTTTTAATATGGATACGAGTGTTTATATGTTGAATTTCGTATGCTAAAGCTATGTCATCTACGCCTATATAGTTCCTGATAGGGTTTATAGGTGTTTTGGTATCATTTGCAATTCTAATAGATTTAGCGATTTCTGTAGAAGTCATTTGATTATATTTTTATTTGATATCTTACTATTTTAATGGTTTATATATAATTGCTTTTATTTCAATTAATAAATTAGGATGTGGTAATTGATGAACTGCTACTGTTGTTCTGGTAGGACCTGTGGAGTCAAAAAATCGTCCATAAACTTCATTGTATTCGTTAAAATCTTTCATGTCTACTAAAAATGTGGTAATATCAATTACATCTGATAGACTTGCCTCCATGTTTTTTATAAGTGCTTCGATATTTTTGATAACTGCTTCGGTTTGTAGTTTTATGTCTAAGTGCCAATTTCCATTTTGGTCTAATTCTGCTCCAATATGTGTGTTATCAGCTTTTCGGCTGCTTGTTCCTGAAACATAAATAAAGTCTCCAACTCTTTTTATATGTGGATAATTACCTAGTGGTTGTGCTTTATCTTTTATCACTTTGCTATTCAAAATATAATAATTTAAGGGTTAAGGTTGTTTTTCTACTGTTTCCTTTAATTTATAAAGAACGGGTCTACTTGGAGAGGCGTCTAATTCTAATGGTACAACTTGTAGATTTAGTAAATATAATCCATCTTTAATCGAGTTGTCTATGTATATCAATTCGGTGATTGTAGATTCTTTACGGGTTTCGTTTTTAATATTGTTTTCTTTTAGATTCCAAAATATATGATGTGCCTCAAGTACTCCATCATCTTTTTCTCTGTCTACTGATGGAAGATCAATTAGTAGGTGTTTGACATTTTTTTCTACTAAATATGCCATTGCTTTGCCGGATAGATAGGGTGGATTTTGGTCAGAGTAATCTGTCTTTAGTTTTGTTTTATGGTTAGGTAATGTTCTTATAATTAATGATTCGGGTAAATTGTCAGGACATTGTTTACGTATTTCTTCTAATGTAATGATTTGGTCATTGTTTTCTATTTTGGTTGTTTGTACCGAAATGAGAAGGGCTATAAAATGAAATTTTTTTAGTGTATGGTTTATTGTTTCTTGTTCTTTGGTTATATGTCCAAAACATTCTGTATGAGTGCCATTGCCATGTGGGTTTAAGGCTACATTAAAATAATTGACTGGTGCTCCTGATTTTACAGAGCCTATAAAGTCTTTATCTGTATAGGGTGTCATTTTTACGTCGGGCGCATGATAACATTTAACATCTCCTAATGGTATGGATATATCTTTAGGGTGATTAAAGTTTATTTGGTATGTTTTGTCGTTATATTTAATGTGCGCAATCATTATTAAATTTGGATATCTTTTAGTTGTTTGTATATTTCTTCTAAAGGAATTGTGTCTATTTCTGGTTTGGCACAAATGCTTAGTAATAATTCGTCTTGTTTTCTTCCTCTTAGCATGGCTTCTGAATAGGGTATATCTTCTTTAAAAGTTACTAAAGAATATTTAGAATAATAATCTTTGTAGGTTTCTTCTAATTGTATTTCGATTTTTCTTTTTTTGATAAAAGCTTCATCTGCTACCTTATTTTGCATTTCATAAAAATTATCAATTGCTAGGTCTGCAATGGCATTGGTATTTTGTACTCTAGAATCTTGAAATGTAGTGAAAATTTTTTTCCAATTTCCTTCGTGTTTATCGAGGATTTCATCAAAAACACGTATGTCTTCAAAAGATGCATTCATACCTTGTCCATAAAAGGGAACAATGGCATGTGCGGCATCTCCTAGTATTAATGTTTTGCCATAGGTTTGCCAAGGATAGCATTTTATGGTTCCTAGTGTTCCGACTGGGTTATTAAAATAGTCTTCTGCTAAGGTAGAGAAGTGTTCTAATGAATCTGGGTATTGTTTTTTAAAAAATGATATTAGTTTTTCTTTGGTGTTAAGTGTATTAAATCCTGCTTCACCTTCAAAAGGATGGAACATGGTGACTGTAAAACTACCGTCTAAATTTGGTAGGGCTATCATCATAAATTTTTCTCTTGGCCAGATATGTAATGCATTTTTATCTATTCTATATCCGCCATCTTTGGTTGGTGGGATGTGAAGTTCTTTGTAGCCTGTGCGTAGAAATTCTTGTGAGTAATTAAATAAAATATCTGTAGTTTTTGCCATCATACTGTGTCGTACTGCAGATCCTGCACCATCTGTTCCTAGTATGGTATCGGCTTCTATTTTTAGAATTTCTCCTTTTTTATTTTTAAAATAGCCTATTCCGTGTTTTAAGTTTACTTCTATGCATTTTGATTCGAAAATAATTCTAACATTAGGATATGATTCTGCTTTATTTAATAATGTGATGTTTAATCCTGTTCTTGATACGGAGTTGATTTTTTCTCCATCTCTGCCGCTATATTTAGAAAGACGTATATTGCCTTCTTTATCGTGTATCATACGACCGTGCATGGCAATGCATTCTTTTTGAATAATTTCTTTTATACCTATGGTTTCTAAAGCTTTGAGTCCTCTGTCTGATAATGCGAGATTTATAGAACGCCCTTTTGCCAAGTTATCTATTCTTATATCTGGTAGTTTTTCGTGTATTTCTATGGTATATCCTCTTTGAGCCATGCGTATAGCTAATAGTGATCCACTGAGTCCTGCTCCAACGATAAGAATTTTTTCACTTTTATTATTTGGCATTGCTTATAGATTATTGGTGTTATAATTTGGCGGCTTTAACTTTTTTTTCTTCTAATTCATTTTTTAAGATGGATACAAAATCATAAACATCTTTAAATGAATTGTATAATGGGGTGGGGGCTATTCTTATTACATCTGGTTCTCTCCAGTCTGCAATAACTCCTTGTGAATTAATCGCATCAAATAGGGGTTTTCCTTTTGGGCTTTTAACTCGGATGGATAATTGGCAACCTCTTTCATCAGGTTTTTTTGGGGTAATTATTTCAATTATTTCGCTATTTAGATTTTCTAATAAATCTTCTAGATATTGGGTTAGTTTTATGGATTTTTTTGTTAGAGCTGCCATACCAACTTCGTCAAAAATATCTAAAGAAACTTCGACTAGCCATCAAAATCACCGGGGCTTGGTGGGCAATCGAGAATGCGGACAAGATGCTCGCACTCCGCGTCACTCGCGCCAACGGTAACTGGGAAAACTACTGGGATTCGCGCCAAGCAGCTTGAATTCCCTCACTTTGAATCACACCCGCGGTCAACAGGGCCGTGGTACCGGCGAGCTGAACCCAGTTCACCCAGCCGGAGTATGGCGCCTTACTCCAGCTACCCGCAGACCCAGGATCCGTCGCG
>CAVYIL010000231.1:0-3560 GCA_963768325.1 uncultured Flavobacteriaceae bacterium
TGCTGCAAATGTTTCTCTTACTGGTCCTATCTTGTCATTAACTAGAGATAAGCCCATCCCTAAATTGTTTAGTATAGGGGAATGAACAGAAAAAGTTTGAGTTCTAGGAGCTCCATCAATTCCTACCCATTGGGTTCTGTGTATTGCGTTAAAGCTCAAAGTATTTCTACTCCCTGCATACGCTGGATTCACAACTGTTGTATTATACATATACTGTGTATACTGTGCATCCTGTTGCGAAAATAGCTGATGATTACCAACTAATATTATACTTATTATTACTATTTTTATAAATTTCATATTGAGTATATTATTTTTCACTTTCATTAATATATAAATACCCTACTTTCTTATTCACTTCCATGCTTACACCATTATTATACTCATATTTAAGTATATAAAAATAAGTTCCCACTGGTAATTTTTCATTTTTATTAACCGTTGCCCTTCCTCCTGAATATCCTCTAAAAACATTATCCGTTTCATTATACCCAGTAGTTTCATATACCGGCACTCCCCAACGATTAACTATTTTAAGAGAATTGTCTGGATAAGTTGCTATCCCTTTTATTAAAAAGAAATCATTCTGATTGTTCTCATCGACACTTACCGCATTATAAACTACTAAACCTCCTGGTAATATAAGTTCTTCTTTAGCCCTTGCCAGCGTATAAATTCCTTCACTAGATAATTCTGCCAATGTAGTAACCGTTTGGTTTGCTTCATCTACTACACCTCCTTCATCTACCCAATATCCTTTAGCCTCATCCCATCGCACCACATGTAAAACTGACCTAGGTTCTGCCAAAAGTGCTGCAGGGGTTGTACTTATGTCCCAGCTAAGTGTGATAAACGCCTCATCTGTTCCTTCTTCTCGTGTAAAAACCCAATATTCAGCAGCATCAATCATTCCTATTACACCATCTGCTAACTTGTGAGGGTGATCGGCTGTATCACTGTTTTTTAATTCATATTGAAAAGAAAATTGATTAACTGATTTTCCTTCTTTCCCTTTTTTATTTTTTAAAAATGAAATTCCTGATCGTCTATATTTCTGAGACTCACCTATAGGGAATTCAAAATCTGTATCCCCTCTCTTTTTTACGGTACTATCTACATGACTCTCATCTGAGGTGTTACTATGAAAAGCAAACTCTTCAAACAAGATTGTTCCACCATAATCATCATTTTCTACAATCCCTTTGTTAAACTCTGCTTCATTAGCAATACTCATACTTCCATGTAATTCAAAAGCCATAGGAGATGTAGAGTTATCAAATACTATATCATAAAACTCACTTAACTGATTACCTTTTATCTGTTGTATATTTTGTCCTTCGAACCTAGTTAAACCTGTAGTAGCTCCTGTAGAATAAAATAGCAAACCATCATTGTTAAAATCTTGATATACAAATAATTCACCATCGTTAACAAATATCCCACTGGGTGTATTATTAAAATCTTCTTCCATACTAACCTGTGTCCCTTCTAATATTGACACCTGTTCTTTATTTGTAATTTGAGACTGAACAGATAGCGCTCCTAGCAACAGACACCATTGTAAAATATATTTTTTTATTTTCATTTTCATCTATTTTAATATTATAAATAAAGACGTATCAATGATGATAATCAGTTTATATTCTCTGTATATTCAATTTAGCATCTTATCCTATTAGAAATATTAGCTAAACAGATTCTATGTAAAAAACGATTTTATTGTTTATCCTCATTGACACATCCTTATTTCAAAGATTTTAATTAGACAATCCTAAAACTTATTTCATATTCCCTCTTTTTTTAGTCTTCTAGCAGTTAATTAACCCTGACCAATTACTAATATTAAAGTTCAATTACAAATTGATATGAATGTCATTCTAAGTTATAAATTAATTTCTATATGATAATCTTTTTCTTAAAAATTAATAATTAATTTATTTTATTTGCTATAATTCAATACAATATCTCCTACTCTAACTTTATTTGCCCCATTACCTGGTGCACTTTTTAGTTTTATATCAATTACTGCCGTTCCGCCTGGCACAATAGCTCCTAATGAAACTCCAGGAATAACAACTGTAGTCCAAGCTGCCGAAGTAATGGTTGTAAAACTTGCAATAACAGCTCCTCCAAAAATGATATCTCCAGTTAGATCAGTCGTTGCATCTGTCTGATAACTAATTTCAATAGCATTAGTTGCATCCCATAAAATCAAATCATTTGGTGCTGTAAAACGAAGTACTACATCATAATCCTGTTGAGTCGCTTCAGTACTAGACCACTCATAAAAATTCATCCAAGTACCAGTAGCTAGATTATCAGATGTTAATGTTCCTAAATTGTCCGTTCCATCTGCATACAATGTAGCACCTGCATACTCTGCACTATAAACGACTTTTCCTACGTTAGAACCTGAAGACGCAATCCATTTTGTACCGTCATTAACATACGTTCCTGGCACTACATCCCCGGTAGTTACTGTGTTATAAACAGTCATACCCTGCACGTGAGCGGTTAATGGAGCAAAATTTGCTGTCCCAGTCAACGCTACTCTAGGTAATAAAAGACCTCTATTCGTTGCGGACAATTCTAGTTGTGCATCAGGGTTTATAGTAGAAGTACCAATCGCTATATTATCATTTGCTAAATCTCCATAAATGGATTCACCAATGTTTAGTTGATTACTTCCTGTTGGTACTGCTGCTGCTGTTCCATTTCCTATCATAATATTATCGGCTCCTGTAGTTATATTACTACCAGCAGAATTTCCTATAGCAGTATTATTATTTCCGGAAGCGGCAGAAAGAGCATTACTACCTATAGCTGTATTATTATCCCCTGCTGTACCTAAAACTAAAGAAGATTCCCCTACTGCAACATTATTCGAACCTGTGGTATTATCTCTTATTGCATCCCTACCTATAGCTGTATTAGAACTCATTGTATTACTATTAAGAGCATAATTACCAATTGCTGTATTATAGCTTCCTGTAACTAATAATCCCCCCGAATATCCACCAAGAAAAACATTATTTGATCCTGTTGTTATAGACGCTCCTGAATTTCTTCCAATCATCATATTTGTATTTCCTGTTGATAAAGTTGATCCAGCATTATTTCCAATTGCAATATTATCACCTCCACCACCTGATACTCCTATACCTCCTGTACCTGCATCTGATGTAATATGATTCCCTGTGCCTACAAGTCTTAAATCAACTCCCGATGAAGCTACCCATTTTATACCATCATTAACATACATCCCTGGCACTACATTCCCTGTTGTTGCTGTATTATACACTTCCATTCCTGCTACATGAGCCGCTAATGGTGCCGAAGCAGCAGTTCCAGTTAAGGCTACTCTAGGCATTAAGAGCCCTTTACTAGTTGAAGTCAACTCTAATAATGCATCTGCATTAATAGTTGTTGCTCCTATTCCTAAGCTACCCATTGTATACATTTCTTCTGTATTCAAAGTCGCTGCTGCATTATCATCTGTTCCAAACCAAGGTTCTGATATTAATGTAGTGGCATCTTGCCATAGTGGATCTCCTGCTAAA
>CAVYIL010000232.1:0-13726 GCA_963768325.1 uncultured Flavobacteriaceae bacterium
TAATCCAGGATCTGAACTTACTCCACTCTGAGATGTCCACGAATTAGTTGTGCCATCAAATGAATAAATAGCACCTGTATCCTCATCTACATAAATATCGCCTGGATTTTGGGTAGCTGGTCTTACACCTATTACAGGTACTCCTACCCCTGAACTCACGCCAGAAGTGGCTTCAATAGTTGCTTTATCAAGAAAAGCCAAACCACTTGTATCTTCTGTAATTATGTTAGTAGCTATTGGACTAACTATTTTACTTTGAGATGTCCATGAATTAGTAGTGCTTTCAAAAGTATAGATATCACCAGTGGCTTGATCTACATAAATATCCCCTGGATTTTGAGTAGTTGGGTTTGCTCCAATAACAGGAACATCTGTGCCCGTAGTTGTTGAAACGCCCCCAGTCCATTTTGTACCATCAAATGAATAAATAGCACCTGTATTTTCATCTACATAAATATCTCCTGCATTAGGACTTGCTGGACTTATGGGAGTTGGTGCGTCATTGCCTGAACTTATAGGGATATCGGATGAATTTGATAACCTATTCCACATGTTATTGTACCAATAGTAGTACCCAGGAAATGCTCCTCCTGTAGAACTAATATTAAATATCATTAAACTTTCTACATTTCCACTAGTGATTGTAGCCGTGTCTGTTAAAGAAATTAACGAAACTCTTGGAATTAAAAGACCCCTATCACTGGATACGATTTCTAATTGTGAAGATGGATTAGGATTTGGTGTTCCAATACCTACTTGAGCATACGCTGAAGCTCCTATCAGTAAAATTAATAATGGTATATATTTTTTCATAGTAAAATGGAATTACTCAGTTAAAAAATAATCTGAGACTTGATTATTATAATTATGTATGTATTAAATATATAAGTCTAGTCACTACTACTTCAACTAGAGTGAATTCTCCCAATAGTCAAGTAATATTTTTAGTTGTGTGTCTTTTTTAGCAAAATTTTTTATTAGCTATCAAAACCTTAAAAAATGTTTATTATATCCTGTATTCAGTGGTATGATTAAAAGGAGCTCCATTAAACATGTTGTTTGAATAATGTTTTTATCCTTTTTTTTAAAAGCAAAGACTAATCCTATTAAAAAAACTTACTATTCTAAAAACTATGTGTTTAATATATTTCCATCTCGAAAATAAAAATCGAACACATTAATAAAAGTTTCTACAATAATAGACTCGTTAACAATAAATCACTCTGTTACTAGAAAAGTTTTTGTTTTTACCCAAAAAACCAAATTGGTTATTCTTAAAAGTAATCTGTGTGAGAATAATCATAAGTAATTAATTTAATACTATTTAACTGTTATCCTAACCCAACTTTTTATATGCTCGCCAAAAAATTGTAAAATTGAAGGGTTTATTATTATCTTTATAGATATTCTAAAACTAGAATGCCGGAAAACCCGAACTGTTAAAAAATACTACATTCAAACATAAGTACTGACTTACAGTGTTACAAATACTTCTTTAGATTAAATTTAAGGATTAAAATCAACAATACAATACGGTTAAACATCAATATATATACGGTTAAACCGTATATATGCACAAAAAACCCTTGTACCCCTTTATAATAAGGGAGAAACACACTCTTTGTACGGAATTTTTTTTTAGCGCTAACTTATTAACACAATTACTTAAGTCAAAAAATAGACTTAAACACACAACAATACTTTAACAACAATACTTTAATAACTGGATTTTTAGACATAACAGTATCAATCTATGCTACTATTATTGGTATGGGATAAAAAAATAGGATAATTTTAATGAACTACCCCGCTGCAAGCAGACGGGGTATCCAACTCACTCAGAACAAAGATAATTGCTTTACTTTGTGTAAAACATCATAATCTTTTTCTATTCCTTGATTTCGTACATATTTTGATATTGTATTTTCATCTCCAAATTTACTAACAGTATTTACAAAATAACCACTTGACCAAAACGCTCCTCCCCATAGTGTTTTTCTAACTTCTGGATGTCTTTTGAAAATTTCTCTAGCTGTGATACTTTTTAACATTTTAACTAAGGATGTTGGACTCTTTGTTGGGATAGATTGAAGTAAAAAATGAACATGGTCTTTATCCGTTCCTATCTCTAAAAAATGAACCTCATAACGTTTTGATATCTCTATACAGACTTCTACTAAAGTCTTATCTATAGATTTATCAAATACAACTCGCCTATATTTTGAAGGACATACAAAATGATATAATAATACTGAAACATTATGTGATTTATGTAAATAGACACTTTCGGACATAAACAAATATAAAGGTTACGATGCAAGCATCGGGGAATTAAACCCTAAGAGATTAAAAATTAATTGTTTTATATTATGAAACTATTCGTTTTTTATAAACCTCTAACAACCATTTGTTTATGATGACTAAACTAAAAAAAACAATTAATTATCAGATATTTATATTAAAAACTTAAACAAATTCTAGATTTTAAAATAACAAATAAGGATACAACTCTAGTCTTTAATAGTTTATTCTGAAGTGATAAATATCATACTAATTTCACAACGCTTCATTTATTTTTATATACTTAAAGGGGATTATCATGAAAAACATACTTCTACCAACAGATTTTTCTAAAAATGCTTATAATGCAATACAATATGCGATGGAACTGTATCGTAATGAGTCTTGTATGTTTTATTTGTTAAATGTGCAAAAAGCATCGAACTATACTAGTGATGATCTTATGATCTCTAAACCTAATACTTCAATCCATCATTCTTTATTGTACGATAATAAAATAAAACTCGAAGGCATAATTGAAAAATTAAAACTTAACTATCATAATAATAATCATTCTTTTGAAGCTGTTTTAGATTTTGACATCTTTATCGATGCCTTAAAACAAACTATAGTTTCTAAGAATATTGATTTAATTATAATGGGGACTAATGGAGCTTCTAATGCTAAAGAGGTTGTTTTTGGGAGTAATACACTACAGGTTATTCGTAAAATAGATTGTCCAGTTTTAATAATTCCACAAAACTTTGCTTTTAAAAAAATAAACTCTATTCTCTTCACAATTGATTCGGATTCCAATTTCTCTTCTGTTGGTATTCATCCTCTTATAGATATCTTAACTACATATAAAGCTTATTTAAAAGTTCTTATGCTAAATGAAAATGAAGACTTAAACAATTCGAGATCTCATGATGTGGAAAAAATGAAAACATTCTTTAAAAATATTAACTATTCTTTTCACTCAATTGTTAATGTTCCTGTTGCTTTTGCCATTTCTTGTTTTTCACAAATTATGGAAATTGATATAACAGCTATATTTATTAAGAAAGAAACTTTTATTGATCGTTTTTTTAAGGGCTCTGAAACTTCTAAAATTAATTACGAAACTAAAATCCCGTTATTAATTATGCATAATAATTAAATTATCTATCTGCTAGCATTAGCAAATTAATATTCATATCTGTAATATCAGAGCAATATGAATTAATTGTCTTTAACCTTTTTCTATATGAAGTGGTATAAACTTTTTTGATTCTGGTTAAAAATAATTATTTTTTATAGCAAATTAAAAAAAGTTTAAACTACTTATATTAATATTAATAATAATAATAATAATAAGTAGTAGTAGTAGTAGTAGTAGTAGTAGTAGTAGTAGTAGTAGTAGTAGTAGTAGTAGTAGTAGTAGTAGTAGTAGTAGTAGAAATTCTGAAGAAATACGTTTTTTCTAGGTATTAATAATACATTTATTTTTAGTATTCAATATTGCGTAATACTAAAAATAAATGTATTAAGAAATTCAGAAATTTTTAAAACAGCAATCTCTGAATTAAGTTGATTAATTAGATTGTTTTGGTGACACTTTCTTACAAAACTACTATATAATCTATCTTTATGCTATCTCTGCATTTAATCCTGCTTGAAGTAGTTTAGAACATCTTGGGACTAAGTCTTCATAGTCTCCTGATTTTACAATACACTTTCCTTTATAATGAACTAACAATGCACATTGCTCTGCTTGTATAGATGTGTGATCACAGATAGATACTAAATTTTCTATTACATGATCGAATGTATTCACATCGTCATTATACAATATAATCTCACTATTATTCTGATCAACCGAATTTCTCAGAACCTCTTCTAAAATTTTTTCCTGACTGTTCATTGAGTTTATTTTATACAAATATACTGTTTTTAATATAAAACACCATATTTTAGCTACTGTTTTAACACATAAGATACTGCTGTCCAATTATTTCTATCAATCCCGTTGAGGAAATCCAGTTTATTTTTCTTGCACTCTTTATTAATTATGTCTAGATCTTCTTTATAGAATCCACTTAAAAAAAGCTCGCCATTAGGCTTAAGACTTTTAGCATATATATGAATATCATCAAGCAATATGTTTCTATTTATATTTGCTATTATTACATCGTATTGCCTGTCCAATAATAAAGATGCATCTCCTTGGAGTGGTACTATTTTCTTACAGTCATTACGCTCAATGTTTTCGACAGTATTAATGTAGCACCAATTATCAATGTCAATTGCATCAATTGCCCCCCCTCCTCTCTTTTCTGCTAAAATTGCCAATACTCCTGTACCACATCCCATGTCCAATATTTTTTTTTCTTTCAAATCTGCTTTTAAGAGATGCTGAATCATCATATGCGTTGTTTCATGATGTCCTGTCCCGAAAGACATTTTCGGCTCAATAATGACATCATACTGTGTCTGTGGTTTAGCATGAAATGGTGCTCTAACGCTACAAATATCATCTACTATAATTGGTTCAAAATTCTTTTCCCATTCTTCATTCCAATTTACCTGTTCGATTTCTTCTGATGTATATTTAATATCAAATTCTCCTGATTTCAATACATGAATATTATCTAATATATTTTCATTCCAATCTTCTTCTTGTATATATGCATTAACTCCTTCTTCGGTCTCTACAAAACTTTCAAATCCTTCATATCCTAACTCTGCAATAAGGATTTCTGTGACTGGCTGAATTGGTGAAACTTTAAAATAATACCCTAAATATTTTGTATTCGACATGTTTTTTTATAATTAATCTGCATTGTTACTGTATTTGTGAATCAAATAGTACTCTTAAAAAGAGTCCCCTATTGTTTATTTCAATTTTCACAAGACGTCGTTTTATAATTAACAAAACAATATTTTCTTTAGATAATATTTCTAAAGCTTAGAAATATTTTATTCTTAAATTATAATCTATATTGAATTTATTATTTCTACAAAACTTTCTGCTTTTAATGCCGCGCCCCCTATAAGTCCCCCATCAACATCTGGTTTAGCAAAAATTTGTTCTGCATTATCTGGTTTTACACTTCCTCCATATAAAATAGAAACTTTTTCTGCTAAATTATCCCCATAAGTATCTTTAATTGTTTTGCGAATAAATGCATGCATTTCTTGTACTTGTTCTGGTGTAGCCGTTTCACCTGTTCCTATAGCCCATACTGGTTCATAAGCTAAAATAATATTATTCCAACTATCTATTGACAAATGAAAAAGACCGCTTTTTAATTGATTTTCTACTACTTTAAAATGGTTGTTATTTTTACGATCTTTCAATTCTTCTCCAAAACAGAAAATTATTGTCATGCTATGTTTCAGTGCTGTATTTACCTTTTTAGCTAATAATTCATCTGTTTCTCCAAAATAAGCCCTTCTTTCACTATGCCCCAAAATCACAGTATTCACTCCTACGCTTTTTAACATATCTGCGGATACTTCACCTGTATAAGCTCCACTTTCTGCCTGATGCATATTTTGAGCCGCTACTTTAATCGTCGTTTGTTTTAATTCTTGTGCTGCATAGTATAAATTGGTAGTGGTTGGTGCTACAATAATTTCGGTATTTGAAGTGTTTTTGAATTTAGTTTTTAATTCTGAAAGCAAATCTCTTGTCTCTGTCAAATTGTTATTCATTTTCCAGTTTCCTGCTACAATTTTTTTTCTCATATATTTTAAGTTTTTTTGTGTTATGCTTACTAGTTTTAATCCGTTTCAAAATTATTCTCGTATTCTTGGATCTAGCCATCCATAAATAATATCAACAAATATATTGATTAGTATAAACATTGTAGCTATGACCAAAACAGCACCCATTATTACTGGAAGATCTAATGTATTTAAAGCGTCGACTATCTCCTTACCTAATCCATTCCATCCAAATATGTATTCTACAAAAACCGCTCCTGCTAACATGGATGCAAACCATCCCGAAATAGCTGTAACAACTGGATTAAGCGAGTTCTTTAACGCGTGTCTAATTATAACCTGAAACATTGACAGACCTTTTGCTTTTGCCGTTCGTATATAATCTTGATTTAGCACCTCTAATAAAGAGTTACGCATTAGTTGTGTTACTACTGCTAACGGGCGAATCCCTAGAACTATTGATGGTAATATTATATTTTTCCATTGAATATAGCTTCCTTCTCCAAAATCATCTACCTCATATAAACTGCCTGACATGTTTAGGTTTGTATATTGATGCAAAATATAACCAAATAACCATGCAAATAATATTGCACTAAAGAATGAAGGAATACTCATCCCTACGGTACTAACCAATTGTATAATTTTATCCATCCATCGATCTTTGGATAGCGCGCTAATTATCCCTAAAAACATCCCTAAAAACATTGCTATTAAAATAGCAAAAACTGCTAATATAGCTGTATTGGGCAATGTCTCTTTTATGACCAAACTTACTTTTTTACCATTCTTATGAAATGATTCTCGTAAATAAGGAAACTTAAAAACTACTACTTTTGTTCCGATTATAAACAACGAAACTCCATTGTATTTTTTTAGGGTAAAATACGAAAATTCCCCCTTGTTTGTGCTATGAATGGATATCGGAGAGAGGTCATTTAAGTAGTGTAAATATTGTTCTGTAATGGGTTGATCGAATCCATATTTTTTACGAACATTTTCTAGTTGTTCTTTGCTTTCATTTTGCCCAAGCATCATCTGTGCTGGATCTCCTGGCAGTAATGTAAACAGTAAAAAAATAACCGTTACTACACCAAACAGAGTAAACAATGCATAACCTATTTTACTAATGAAGTAGTTAAGCATTATTTTTTGAATTCTTCTTTTAACTTGTTTATTTCATCTAATGTATAGGCTCTATATGTTTCTCCTAATAAATTTTTACAATACTGCTCTATTGTTTCTTCTAACCCCATTTCCTTTCTTTTTATATTCACTAATTCAGGGTTTTTTATAGGCCATATTACTGAAATTGGTTTTTTAGTTTTAGAATTTATGGTGGTACTCTGAGTTCCGTATACTTGCTCTCTATTTTGCAACATTAGGTATCTGTCTTGCATCGTTACTGCTAAACTCAAATCTAACTCTCCTTTTTCTCCTGCACCTTTCAGTACGGATAAGTATTTTTCTAATTTATTAGAGTTCAGAATTACTTGACTAGCCACTATATTAGTCGGGGTTCCTACTAATGTTTTTCCTGGATATCCATACTTTTCTATAACTCGTTCTATAAAAATAATACTTGTACTATCTATTACCCTTTGTTCTTCTATAGATATAGTATCTTCTGGTTTTTTTCTTAATTGATATATACTATCTAACTGTTTTTTTAACCTCTCATTTAACTTAGGTTTTTGACGTTCAACTTTATCAAGAGGTAATTTTTTAGCATCATTCCAATGCAATTTTTCAACTATAGTTCCTTTTTTTAACTGCACTATTCCAGGATTAGAACGTAATATTGTTTTTAAAGCCGTTTCATCTGTTCCATAAAAATCAAAATTCAACCCATGTCTTTGCTTTACTTCAGAAATTTCTTTCGGCAATGATGCTGTAAGACCTAGTACATCATAACCTTGAGAAATCGCCTTGTCTGTTAACCCTTTTATGACGTTTAACCCCTCAGCTTCACTTTTTGATAAATTATACATAACAATTACAATCAGATTGTCTTTTTCTAAATACTCTGTTGTGTAATCGACCCCATCTTTTTCTATAGCAAAATCATGTATAGGCGGTATATACCCTTCGCTTACCATTTCTGTTTCTACACTAATGTACTTACCATCGACCTTTGGGTAACTACCGTTAGTAGTAATTATCTTTTCCTTACCATTTACATTAAACTTCCAATTATAGTCAAATTTGGCTTCAGGAGCTCCTTCTGGAACCCCCATTCCTTCTTGTATATTTGTTCCTATTTTATAGGCTCTAAAATCAAATACAGGCAAGTGCATTAATACATAATACGCGAATACTAAGCAAAAAGAAAAACAAAGAAAAACAATCCATTTGTGTATCGAAACTGGTTTTAGAGGTGTTATATATTTTCTTCCTGTAAATAAAATCAGGATTAAAACCGACAAAACTACGTCTTTGGCAAACGATTCCCAAGGTGTTAAAGGCAACGCATCTCCAAAACAACCACAATCTGTAACTTTATTAAAATAAGCGGAATAAAACGTTAGGAATGTAAAAAACAAGATCATTAATAATAATGACCATAACGTAAATTTCTTTAAGTAACCTAGTATTAATGTAACTCCTAGTATAATCTCAAAAACAACTAAAAATACTGCTATTAATAAGGCGTATGGTATTAAAAACTCTAAATCAAGAACACCTTCTCCAAAATACTCCTGAAGTTTATAAGAGAACCCTATCGGATCATTAAGTTTTATAAAACCCGAAAACAAAAAAAGTATTGCTACAAATATTCTAGAGAACCCGACAAGTATTTTCATGTTGATTATAATATTATTTAGTGACACAAGATAATGAAGTGGTTTAAACTTTTTTGATTCTGGCGAAAAATAATTATTTCTTACTCAATTGAAGTGTTTTTTGCACTTCATAGCAACGCTACGAGGTAATAAAAATACGAAAATTGAGTAAAAAAGAACATTTTTATAGCGAATTGAAAAAAGTTTAAAACACTTCAATATGTTGATAATCTTGTTTTGTCAGTTTACCATTTTTTTATACGATTCTATCATTTTTCTGCTTCTCCTAGATGTATCATAGCAAAAATAGCATAATTAATCATATCCTGATAATTAGCATCGATTCCTTCGCTTACTATTGTCTTTCCGCTATTATCTTCTATCTGTTTAACTCGCAATAATTTCTGAAGAATTAAATCTGTAAGAGAACTTACACGCATATCACGCCAAGCCTCTCCATAATCATGATTTTTATTCATCATTAAATCTTTTGTTAAAGATATATGTTTATCATATTCTTCCAATGCTTGTTCTAAAGACATATCTGGTTGGTCTACTATACCTTTTTCTATCTGTATCAATGCCATTAGGCTATAATTGATAATTCCTATAAATTCTGAAACCTCTCCTTCATTTACTTTGCGAGTATCATTTTGTTGTAAGCTACGAATTCGCTGAGCTTTGATAAATATCTGATCTGTTAGCGATGGTAATCTTAATATCCTCCATGCACTACCATAATCTTTCATTTTTTTAGCAAACAAATCTCTACAAGTATTAATTATTATATCGTATTGTGAGGATGTATTTTGCATAGATATGTTGAATTTTGTGTAAATTTCGCTTTAATATGGGAATTAAAAAAATTGTATCTCAAGTTTTGGGATAAAATACTCTTAACTAGAACTCAAAAAACTAGAACACCTTAAATATGACAATTAATTGCAAAGGCTCTTTAATAGATTTAACTACTCCAAAAATAATGGGAATTCTTAATCTCACTCCTGATTCATTTTATGATGGCGGAATGTATAAGAATGACATAGTAATATTAAAACAAACTGAAAAAATGCTAAATGAAGGTGCAACTTTCATCGATTTAGGCGCTTATTCCTCTAGACCTAGAGCTGTCCATATTACCGTCGAAGAAGAAAAAAAAGAATTCTCCCCGTAGTAGAATTATTGGTAAAAACATTTCCCAATGTTTTATTATCTATAGATACTTTTAGAAGCGATATTGCCATTGCATGTGTTGCTGCTGGTGCTGCTATTATTAATGATATTTCTGCTGGAAATTTAGATTCTGATATGATAGCTACTGTAGGGAAACTTAAAGTACCTTACATAATGATGCACATGAAGGGTACTCCTAAAACGATGAAATCTTTAGATAATTATGATAATTTAGTGTGTGAACTACAACTCTATTTCGCTGAAAAAGTAGCTTTAGCCCACAAAAATGGTATTAATGATATAATTATTGATCCTGGATTTGGTTTTGCGAAAAATATGGTGCAAAATTATGAGCTTTTAAAAAAACTATCTCTTTTTCGATTCCAAGGTTTGCCTATTTTAGCAGGCGTTTCTAGAAAATCTATGATTTATACCACTCTGAACATTAAACCCTCAGAAGCATTAAACGGAACCTCTGTATTAAATACAATTGCTCTACTTAACAACGCATCGATAATAAGGGTTCATGATGTAAAAGAAGCCAAAGAATGTATTACGTTAGTTAACGCATACAATAACTAATTTTTTCTATTTTTACAAAAAACACCCACATTTTGGATTTAATCAATTTAAGGTTTCTAGATATACTAGATATTGTACTAGTCGCATTACTACTGTATTACATATACAAATTAGTCAAAGGAACTGCTGCTATTAATATTTTTATTGGTATTGTCATTATATACTTAGTGTGGAAACTTACTCAATTTCTAGCTATGGAAATGCTAAGCAGTGTTTTGGGTGAGTTTATTGGTGTTGGAATGTTTGCTCTTATTGTTGTTTTCCAACAAGAAATCCGAAAGTTTCTTTTAATGATAGGCTCTACTAATTTCGGAAGAAGACATAATTTTTTGCGTCAACTAAAATTTATCAGATATAAGGCAGAGGATAACCTTACCGATGTAGATTCTATTGTAAGAGCATGTAAGCATATGGGGGTATCTAAAACTGGCGCTCTTATAATCATTAAAAGAAATACATCTTTGGATTTTGTAAAAACATCTGGTGATAAAATGGACATCCATTTAAACACACCGATTATTGAAAGCATATTTTATAAAAACAGCTTATTACACGATGGAGCAATGATTATAGAAGATAATAAAATTGTAGCAACACGTGTTATTTTACCCGTAGCTAATGACCCAGACATGCCTTTGCGATTTGGTTTACGCCATCGGGCAGCTGCAGGTATTACAGAAAAAACGGATGCTTTAGCTTTAGTTGTAAGCGAGGAAACTGGGCAACTATCTTTTATAAAAAATGGCGAATTTATTATGTATAACAACGAAGAAGAATTAATTAAGAAAATAAACAGAAATCTTACTTAATGTTTCTTTCAATCATCATTTAATTTATACCATTTTCGTAACTATTCAGCCGTTCTTGTTAAATATTTATAAGTATATGGCGTAAAAATATTTATTTTATTGATGATTTATAATCAAAATTCTGATTTTAGTGTCATTATTTTATTTTAAAGTTTACAAATTGCTAACTAAAGTAAAAATACAGCTTTTAACACGTTGAAAATAAATAAATTAACTGAGTGAATAATTACCCATTTTCTTTATGAATTTATTGAAGTGGTTTAAACTTCTTTGATTCTGGCAAAAAATAGTTGTTTTTCACTTAATTGAAATGTTTTTTTGCACTTCATAACAGTGTACTATGGGATAATAAAAAGACAAAAATCGGGTAAAAAAAGAACATTTTTGTAGCAAATTGAAAGTTTAAAACCTCTTCATTCAATAAACACCCTTTTTAATCTTTTAAAGCTGTCAAAAATTGCGCTTCATATAAGCTTTTATAATACCCCTCGTCAATTTTTAGAAGTTCTACGTGATTGCCTTGTTCAACTATTTTCCCCGCATCCATTACAATAATTTTATCTGCCTGTCTTATCGTTGCCAATCTATGAGCAATTACAATTGAAGTTCTTCCTTTAGTAATCTTATTTGTAGCATCTTGTATTAATTGCTCACTATGAGAATCCACAGAAGAAGTAGCTTCATCCAATACTAATATCCCTGGGTTGATTACATAAGCCCTAAGAAAAGAAATCAATTGTCGTTGTCCGGAGGAAAGCATTATTCCTCTTTCTTTTATATTATAATGGTATCCTTTTGGTAAACTCATAATAAAATCATGAATTCCTATATCCTTAGCTGCTTGCTGAACCTCTTCTATTGTGATATCAGGATTGTTAAGCGTGATATTATTAAAAATAGTGTCTGCAAATAAAAATACATCTTGCAATACAACTGCTATATGTTTTCTAAGAGATTTTATATCCATTTTTTCTATATTCACATCATCAATCTTAATCACCCCACTATCAATCTCATAGAACCTATTTAATAAATTAATAATTGTAGATTTCCCAGCCCCTGTAGCACCAACTATTGCAACAGTTTCTCCTTCGTTTACGCTAAAAGTTATCCCTTTTAAAACCTCCTCACCCTCAATATAACTAAACCTTACATCCTCCAAGGATATTTTACCATTGATATCTCTTAAAACAATTTGACCGTTATTTTCTATTTTAGAATCCGTATCCAATATTTCAAACACTCTATTGGCAGCTACCATTCCCATTTGCAACGAGTTAAAATTATCGGCAATCTGACGTAAAGGTCTAAAAAGCATTTGTGACAACTCTATAAAAGCAACTACGAGACCTAATGTAATTACATCTCCCTGAGCAGCTTTTAACCCTCCAAACCAAACTATTAAACCAATTGTTACCGAACTCGACATTTCTGCAATCGGAAAAAATATAGAGTTATACCAAACTGTTTTTACCCAACCTTTTTTGTGTTTCTCATTGATTTCTTTAAACTTTGCATACTCTATTCTTTCCCTAGTAAACAACTGAACAATTTTCATCCCTGCAATCCTTTCTTGCACAAAAGAATTTAGATTAGATACCTGAGCTCTTACTTCCTCAAAAGCAACTTTCATCTTTCTCTGAAAAACACTTGTAGCATACAATATAACTGGTAATACCATAAAAACAAGCATTGTAAGTTGCCAACTTTGATACAGCATAAAGCTTAGAATCACTACCATTTTTAATAAATCACTAATTATAATAAACAATCCTTGACTAAAAATACTAGCAATGGTCTCTATATCACTTACATTTCTGGTTACTAACCTTCCTAAAGAAGAATTGTCATAATATTTCTTTTTAAAAGTAAGCATGTGTTTAAACAACTTAACTCTGATATCTCTAATTACCTCTTGACCTAACCAATTAGAATAAAAGATAAACAAATACTGAGAACCGACCTCCAAGAATAAAACCCCCAACATAGAGCTTACATAATAAACTAATAAGTCGTTGTTTTTAGGAATAATTGTTTTATCTATCGTTAACTGCAAAAGATAGGGACGCAACACACCAAAAACGGATAATAATACTGCCGATAATCCTACCAAATAAAATGTTACCCGATAAGGACTAGTATATCTAATCAAACGCTTAAATAACTTATAATCAAATGCACTTCCTCTTTTTTCTGCCATTTATTTATGGTATATTGTTTTTGGATAGGATACAGCCGTTAAATAAAGACCATGTGCCGGCACAGAATACCCTGCACGACTACGATCTTCACTAATAAGAATACCCTTAATATCATCTATATCAAGTTTATGTTCCCCTACCTCTATAAGAGTTCCCACAATACGTACTTGTTAAGTACGTTACATAAACA
>CAVYIL010000233.1:0-4017 GCA_963768325.1 uncultured Flavobacteriaceae bacterium
GTAGATCTTGAGAGAAGATAAAACTATTTAATAAAAAAAAGAGGAAGAGACTAAGGAAGAAATGGTTTTTCATATAAACTCCAATACTGTTTACCACACTATTGCTACCCTGTTGTTTAAAAGATGTGGTATAAAATTACATCAATATGGATTATAAAAAAATATTATAAGCTCATTGTTTTTTGAAGTTAGACATAAAATAGATTATTTCTATCGTTTACAGGTTGGAAGTTTTGTTGAATCTAAGAAAATGATGCTTTTAAATAATCTTTGTGAACTTTGTATTTTCTTTGTGCTCTTTGTGGTTTATGCATTTAACCACAAAGAACGCAGAGTTTTTCTCAAAGAACGCAAAGAAATTTTATTTTAATTTTTCTAAATCTTACTCTCGCTCTTAATCTTAATCTTATTTATTTTTCCGCTAACAATTTTATTATCACAATGCTCAAAACTTTAGAAATAAAAGACTACGCACTTATTGATCATATTAATGTTGAGTTTGGTAAAGGACTTAATATTATTACCGGCGAAACAGGTGCAGGTAAATCTATATTTATTGATGCAATGAGTTTATTGCTTGGCGATCGTGCCTCAACGGAAGTGATAAGAAAAGGTGCGCAGAAATCTTTTGTTGAAGGAATTTTTGATGTTGCGAATAATAAAAAAGTAAAATCACTTCTTGAAGAAAATGAAATTGAATTTCAGCCGGAATTAATTATCCGACAGAGAAATATCCTTAAAAGGATCTAACAGATGTTTTGTAAATGATTCCCCTGTTCCGTTAAACATTGTTAAAGAGCTTGGTGATTTACTTGTTGATTTGCACGGACAGCATGAGCATCAATCATTACTCCGAACAGAAACACACATAGAGTTTTTAGATGAGTTTGCAAATAATCAAAAACTGCTTGATGATTATAAAATTGTTTACAAAGGATTGAACTCTAAACAAAATGAATTAAGGGAATTAAAATCAAAAGAAGATTCGTTAAAAGAAAAAAAGGAAATTTATATTTATCAAATAAAAGAAATTGATAATATAAATCCTTTACCAAATGAAGATGAACTAATTAATAAACGAATTAAATATTCTGGAAAACTCTGAAAAACTATTAGAGCTTACTGATGATGTTTATACAAAGTTGTACGATGGCGATCCTTCTGTAATTGATTTACTTGGGGAAACAAAACATAAATTAAATCAACTTGCAAATATTGATAAATCGTTTTTAGAATCTGAAGGTGAATGCGATTCTGCTTTAGCTATTGTTAAAGAGCTTGCAAACTCACTGCGTAATTACAAATCCAGAATTGATGTTGATCCAAAAGAGATAGAGGAAAAACGTGAACGGCTTGGTTCATTAAATCTTACTTAAAGAAAAAATACGGCGGCTCAATTCAAAAAATTATTGAGCATAGAGAAAAGATTGGTAAAGAATTTGAACTTGCCGATAATTTTTCTGAGGCAATAAACAAACTTGAAAAAGAAATATAATGAGATTAGAAAATCAGCCGGTGATGCTGCTGAAAAACTTTCATCCGCACGAAAAAAATTCGCTGTAAAAGTTGAAAGCGAAGTAAAAAAAGTTTTATCGCAGCTTGGAATTCCTGATGCAGTATTTAAAGTAAATATTATTCAAACTGAAGTGAGAAAAATTCTGATAGTTTTATATCAATACAAAAACAAAAAATATAGTTACAGTGATAACGGATTTGATGAAGTTGAATTTTATATCTCAACAAATGCAGGTGAGGATGCAAAACCATTAACTAAAGTTGCTTCGGGCGGTGAAGTATCACGCATTATGCTTTCATTAAAAACTATTCTTGCTAAATCAGATAAACTTCCTTTACTGATTTTTGATGAAATTGATACGGGCGTTAGCGGCAGAATTGCTCAAAAAGTTGGAGCGGCATTAAAAGAGCTTGCATCGTTTCATCAGATTATTGCAATTACACATCTGCCTCAGATTGCCGGAATGGCAGATAATCATTATGCTGTTGAGAAAAAACAAATTGATAGTCGTGTCAGTCAGTTTAATTAAAAAACTTTCTGATGATGAAAGAATAAATGAGGTTGCAAAACTTATGAGCGGTGAAGAACTTAGTAAAGCAAGCTATAGAAAGTGCAAAACAGTTAATCTTAAATAAAAAGCTAATTTTCGTTGCATCTACAAAAAATTATTTAGATGTTTGTATTCGTAATTCTGATAGAAAGGAAATTATTATGAAAAAAATTTTATCAGCATTTCTTCTATCGTTGTTTTGTATTGCTTCACTTTCGTTTGCACAAATAGGAGTTAATGTAAACAAGCTTTCTCCCTAATGATGCAACCGAATATGTAAGACCTTTATCCACCTGGTTTGGCACCTATTTTAACTCCGGAACATACTATGACGCAAAGGTTCCAAACATTATTTGGTTTTAAATTTAATCTCGTCGGAATGTGGACATTAATTCCTGATGATCAAAAAACTTTTCAACCAAATCCTCAAATAAATGGTATTGGAAATGTTGATCCTACTGCCACAGTATTTGGAAATAAATCAAGCTATTATTTAAGCAGTAACGGTTTTTATACTTATCCAACAGGTTTATCATTAAATGCCGTACCAATGGGCATTTATCAGTTTGCAGGTAGTTTTTATAACACCGAATTGATGGTTAGATTATTTCCTAAAGTAAAGTTTGGTGATTCAAAAGTCGGCATTTTGGGTTTTGGGATTAAAACATGAGATCAGCAGCCATATCCCATTATTACCTGTTGATATATCTGTTCAATTGCTTGTATAACAAATTTGATTTTGAATTTGATGATGGTGATCCTGTGAATTACACTAAAATAAAATCAAACAATTTTGCGTTTAATGTTCATGCAAGTAAACCATTTCAGATTTTTATTGTTTACAGCGGATTGCAGTATGAATCATCAAGTATGGATTTTAATTATTACTTTGAAGATCCGAATAATTATTATCCTGTAGAAGGAAAAAGATTCTCAATTTAAAAGTTGATGGTGATAATAATTTTAGATTTACACTCGGTGGTGCAGTTAAGCTTGGATTCTTTGTGATAAACGCTGATGTAAACCTTACAAAGTTTACCACTTTTACAACCGGACTATCATTAGATTTTTAAAGGAATATAAATATGAAAAAATTAATAAAATAATATTTATTCGGCTAATAATTATAGCATGCACTTTCATTTAACTGCTGTGATCCATTTGATGATTTTTATCTCACGCTTGCTATGGATAAAGAATTTTCCAAATGGGTTTTGTTAACATATTTATTCGAAGAAGATTTTGCTTATCCGATTTTGATGATTATAATGATAACAAAGATAACTTAGAGGAAATTAGATACATTTCTTCAGCTTATTTGACCGTATTTGCCACCGAAGGTTTGGGAGGAGATAGTCTTACTCTTACGTTATATCAGGCTGATGGAACAACATTGTTTTTCAATACCCCAAAGTCTTTTATTGCAATGGTTATTAAATCCATTGGAAATTAATTACTCAGCAAGAAATAAATAATATTAATCATACTTAAAAATCCCAAGTAGATAAATGTTTTTTTGCAACTTTAGAATTTCAAATGTTCATTCAGGCCAAGCCAAATTATTCCTTAAATAGCAAAATTGAGTTTCTAACTGAATTAAAAATTAAACCTTAAATTAAATTACCAATTATAATATTAGAGATGACATCTTTTCTTAAAGATGTCATCTTTTATTTTAAGCAAAGAATTATTATTGAAAGACAGCGCACTATATATTCATATTCCCTTTTGCGATCACAAATGTATTTATTGTGATTTTTATTCTATCATTACTTCGGATAATATCTCTTCATTTCTGACTGCGCTTAAAAAAGAGATTGAATATTTTTCCAAACATTATTCTGCTGATAGAAATTTTAGTTCGATATTTTTTGGCGGGGAACACCATCTTTAATGGAACCGGAATATCTTGCTGATATTATTAATCATCTAAAAAAATATTTTGTTATTT
>CAVYIL010000234.1:0-9098 GCA_963768325.1 uncultured Flavobacteriaceae bacterium
CTTTCTTCGCTAAATAGGGCATAATTGGCGTCAATAGCTGCGTTTTCGCTGTTTATTTCTTCTTGAGATTCGGGAGGGTTGGTGTCTAAATCGGCGATTAATAGCGAGACTCCTTTTGATAAGGAGTTAAAATGAATGTTATAAGAATTACTGAGGGTTTCGCTAGAATGATGTGTTATGGTTTTTCTGATGTCTAAAATTTTCTTATCATGGCTTATGAAATACATCATAGGGAAGCCTAAAGCATGTTTTAGTTTATTGATAATGAAAGAATCTTGATTCGTTTTTTCGTCAATAAATACAAGCTGGGTATTAGAACTGTATTCTTTAGCTTTTTCTTTTAGGTTTTCTTTACTGTCCCAGAAAAGTACTATAAAATCAATTTGATCGTGAAATTTATCTACAAGATCATTAAAAGCAGGTATTTCACCTACTCCTGTAACACACCAAGCAGCAGATGTAATTAAAAATATAGGTTTTGTATATTCATTTAGTGAAATAGGACTTCCTTTTAATGTGTTAACATTAAAATTATCCATATAAGTTCCTTTTAGATGATTGTTGACTAAAGAGTCAAATAAAAATTTGGTTCTTTCTAGGTCATTTTCTTTAAAGGCATCATCTATTTTCAAGTTGTATTTTACGATATGTGCAGATACGGCTAAAGAAAAAGGGACTTGTTGTTGTTGTTGTTGTTGTTGTTCTTCTTCTTCTTCTCCTCTTCTTTGTTCTTGAGAAAAAACATAACCAAAACAAAAAGATAATATTCCTAAAATTATTAATTTTCTCATTACTAATTTATTAATGCAGCTAATATAATGTAAAGTCCTATTAAAAGTTGTATTTGTATTATAAAATATGGTATTATGTTACAGTTTTATCTTTTTTTTAACAAAAAATAGCGTTAGAATAATTTAGGATAACGTATTTTAATGAACTGTTAGTGTTACTAAATTTTTTTCATTTGTTGTTTCATCATGGTTATTTGCTCTTTTAGCATGCTATGCTTGTCTAATTTTTTAGCTTCATTTAGTAAGATTTGGGCTTCTCTTTTTCGGCGTTTAGTCATTGCGATGCCAGCAAGATTTAATTTAGCGACTGCCAAATCTTGATTCATGGATAAACCTAGATTTATAGCTTTTTTAAGATGTTTTTCGGCTTGAGTAATATTAGTTTGAGAAAGCATAATCCCAAGTAGGTAGTTATAATATCCGTGTTGTTTGATAGTTAATGCGTTTTCTGGGTTTTTGATTTTATCTAGCCATTTTTTAGCTTCTTCAAAATTTTGTTTACGTAATTTTAAAAAAGCTAATAGGATGAATTCATTTTTGAAGTATAGGAAAACAAAGATTAATGAGAGTAAAATGAACATAATTGCATTACCGATATATCCTTCAATTATTTGCCATATTGCTGCGCCAATAATCATTACTGCAATTACTAATTTAATATTTTTATTGTACATTACTTGATTTTAAAGTTTTATTATCTGGAATTTTATTTTTTATAGAAATATATGTTGTTGAGGATTTGATGTTTCAAAAATAAGTTTTAAGGATTATTATTACATTATGGTAGCTAGGTGTTAGTTATTTGCAAAAATAATTGTTTTTTTCAATTACAAGCAATATTGCATTTTAATTTTGGATAAGTTTAAAATTAAAGGATGTTTTGTAATCTCAGATATTGAATTATTTTGTTTAATTAATAGGTGTAGATGATTTATAAGAGGGGAGTGTTTTTTTAGATAAAAAATATTTTAATATTTAGGTTTGTTAAAGTAAAAAGTCTTTGTATATTTGCCCGCAGTTTTGGGGTGAGAATCTTCCAAAGCATTATAATAAGACATTTCAAGAAGATTTATAAAGATAGATAGCAATGAAAAGAACGTTTCAACCATCGAAGAGAAAGAGAAAAAACAAACACGGTTTCAGAGAACGTATGGCCTCTGTAAATGGAAGAAAGGTATTGGCTCGAAGAAGAGCTAAAGGCAGAAAAAAACTATCTGTATCTTCAGAATTAAGACACAAGCACTAAATGGTGTTGTAATGATAAATAATAAAGGTGTTACTTTAGGGGTAACGCCTTTTTTTATATCTAATAAATAAATAAAATTACGTAAACTGTCAATTTTTACTAGATGCCTAGAAACGAAAAACTCAAGAGCATATTAATTATAGGGTCAGGTCCGATTGTAATAGGACAAGCCTGTGAATTTGATTATTCAGGAACGCAAGCCTTACGTTCCCTTAGAGAGGATGGGATAGAAACTATCCTGATAAACTCTAATCCCGCGACTATAATGACAGACCCTTCGATGGCTGATCATGTGTATCTTAAACCTTTAACAACTAAATCAATTATAGAGATTTTAAAGGCGCATCCTCATATTGATGCGGTTTTACCAACGATGGGTGGGCAAACTGCTTTAAATCTTTGTATTGAGGCTGATGAAAAGGGTATATGGAAAGATTTTGATGTGAATATTATTGGCGTGGATATTGACGCGATTAATATTACAGAGGATCGCGAAAAGTTTAGGGAACTAATGTTAAAAATTGGAGTTCCAATGGCTCTTCAGGCTACTGCTAATTCTTATCTAAAAGGTAAAGAAATAGCGCAGGAATTTGGTTTTCCTTTGGTTATCCGAGCCTCTTATACTCTTGGAGGTGCTGGCGCTTCTTTTGTATATAAAGAGGATCAGTTTGATGATTTGCTAACTCGTGGGTTAGAAATATCTCCAATTCATGAAGTGATGATTGATAAAGCTTTAATAGGTTGGAAAGAATATGAATTAGAGCTACTAAGGGATAATAATAATAATGTTGTAATCATCTGTACTATTGAAAATATGGATCCTATGGGGATACATACGGGGGATTCTATTACGGTAGCTCCTGCAATGACGCTTAGTGATAAAACGTTTCAGCGTATGCGTGATATGGCAATACATATGATGCGGAGTATAGGGGATTTTGCTGGGGGATGTAATGTGCAATTTGCTGTTAGTCCTGATGAAAATGAGGATATCATTGCTATCGAAATTAATCCACGTGTTTCTCGCTCGTCGGCATTGGCTTCAAAAGCGACTGGGTATCCTATTGCAAAAATTGCGGCTAAATTGGCTATCGGATATACGTTAGATGAGCTAGATAATCAGATTACTAAATCTACATCGGCTCTTTTCGAACCAACTTTGGATTATGTAATAGTGAAGATTCCTCGTTGGAATTTTGATAAATTCGAAGGCTCTGATCGTACATTAGGGTTGCAGATGAAGTCTGTAGGAGAGGTGATGGGTATTGGAAGGTCTTTTCAGGAGGCACTACATAAGGCTACTCAGTCTTTAGAAATAAAGAGAAATGGGCTTGGCGCAGATGGCAAAGGGTATAAAAACTATGATGTAATAATTGATAAATTGACGCATGCTAGTTGGGATAGGGTATTTGTTTTGTATGATGCAATCCAAATGGGTATTCCTCTTAGCAGAATTCATGAAATTACAAAAATAGATATGTGGTTTCTCAAGCAATATGAGGAGTTACATTATCTAGAGAAAGAAATTTCTACATATACGATTCATTCACTTACGTATGATTTGCTATTAGAGGCTAAGCAAAAGGGGTTTGCTGATAGGCAAATTGCTCATATGGTGGGTTGTTATGAGAGTGAAGTGTATAAAAAGAGAGAAGAATTGGGTGTGAAACGAGTCTACAAATTAGTAGATACTTGTGCCGCGGAGTTTAAGGCTCAAACGCCTTATTATTATTCAACTTTTGAAGCTAATATTAAAACTGCATCGGGTGAAGTGTATACTTCTAATGAAAGTAAAGTTAGTGATAAAAAGAAAATTATTGTTTTGGGGTCTGGTCCTAATAGAATTGGTCAGGGAATAGAGTTTGATTATTGTTGTGTACATGGGGTATTGGCATCTGCTGAGTGTGGGTATGAGACTATTATGATTAATTGTAATCCTGAAACGGTTTCAACTGATTTTGATGTAGCGGATAAGCTTTATTTCGAGCCTGTTTTTTGGGAACATATATATGATATTATTAGACATGAGAATCCAGTAGGTGTAATTGTTCAGTTGGGAGGTCAAACTGCACTAAAATTAGCTGAAAAATTAGATCGCTACGGTATTAAAATTATAGGAACTAGTTTTAAATCTTTAGATTTAGCAGAGGATAGGGGTAGTTTTTCTACATTATTGAAAGAGAATAATATTCCTTATCCAGAGTTTGATATTGCTGAGACTGCTGATGAGGCACTAATGGTTTCGGATAGATTAGATTTTCCTATTTTGGTTAGACCATCTTATGTGTTAGGGGGGCAGGGAATGAAAATTGTTATCAATAGGCAAGAATTAGAAGAGCATGTGGTAGATTTATTACGAAAAATGCCTAATAATAAATTGCTCTTGGACCACTATCTTGATGGAGCTATAGAGGCTGAAGCGGATGCGATTTGTGATGGTGAGAATGTTTATATTATTGGTATTATGGAGCATATTGAGCCATGTGGGATACATTCTGGGGATTCTAATGCTACCTTACCACCATTTAATTTAGGGGAGTTTGTTATGCAGCAGATAAAAGACCATACTAAGAAAATAGCATTGGCCCTGCATACTGTTGGTTTGATTAATATTCAATTTGCTATTAAAGATGATGTGGTATATATCATAGAGGCTAATCCTCGTGCATCTAGAACGGTTCCTTTTATAGCTAAGGCTTATGGTGAGCCTTATGTGAATTATGCTACTAAGGTGATGCTGGGGGAGAAAAAAGTTACGGATTTTGATTTTAAACCTAATCTAAAAGGTTTTGCAATTAAACAGCCGGTATTTTCTTTTAATAAGTTCCCTAATGTAAATAAAAAATTGGGTCCTGAGATGAAAAGTACAGGTGAGAGTATTCTGTTTATAGATGATCTAAAGGATGATCAATTTTATGACTTATACTCTAGACGTAAAATGTATTTGAGTAAATAACGAGTTCTGTATTTTAAAGTATTAAATCCAACGTATGCTATTTTTTTGGTGTAATACTATTTCTCTCATGAATTTACTGTAAAAGAAAATGTCCTATTTTTTATATACACAATATAGAAAAATAAAGCATAGCAGCGCTACGATTTATTTTTATCTAGAAGTAACAGGTAGGTAAAAAGAATATTTTATTGCGGTAAATTCATGAGAGAAATAGTATAGAAATACAAAATATCCATTTATTATAAAAAACCTTTTCAAATTGTTTACCTATTTTATTTTAATAGTACCCTTAATTTTCAGCTGTGAAAAAATTAACAAATTTAATAAAGTTCCACTCTTTTTGGCGAAGAACCACATTGTGAAAAAGAATATTTTTATAGCGAATTGAAAAAGTTTAAACCACTTCAATATATTACGACACTTATAGTTTTATGTTAATTACTATTTCCTTACTTCTAATACTTTAATAATATTTTTTCCAATAGAAGTATTTAGCTTATTTTCACTATCCAAAACAGATACAAACCCCATTTTATTCTCATGACTCAAGTTATCATTAGTGTTTTCAAACTTTTGAAAAATAGCCTTTTGACAATCTCCGGGATATAAAATCATGGTTTTCTGAGCCTGCCAAAAACGAGCATAAGCATATAATTGCTGTATATCCGAGCTGTTTGCAGAGTTTTTAGGTAACTTCCATTTAGTATCTATAACATATACTTCATCATAATCCAAACTGTTTCGGATGACAATATCTGGTTTTAAAGTATTTCTACCTATAAAAGATTTTCTTTCCCTTCCAGACACGATATAATCAGAATCATATAATTCTTTTCTCAAAGAAACCAATATATATTCTTCCCATAATTTATTCATATCAAAAAGGAGAGAAATCATTTTCTCATTACCTCTAGAAATATTCGGTGAATAATTAAGAATAAGCAAACGAGCCAACTCTAATGCATAACTATAAGAAGCGGTTTTTTTGGTTAACACGATTTTTTCCAATAACTTTTCAGTAACCTTAATTTTTCCTACTTCAGAAAAATATAATCGCAACCTATTACATCGATCTTGTAAATAACCACCCTTGCTAAATTGTGTCACAATATCTAGTGCTGTATATAAAACTTGATGAAGCACATGATCCCTATCATACACTTGATGAGTAATATAAAACTGCTCTTGGTGTACTAGATTATGACGTATATTTTCAAGTAAATTTAATTTCCCTTTTAATGTTTTAGTATTACTCGTTTCCTTTCGATACTGCTTAACAAGCCCTTCACGTATTAATTTTTCTATTTCAGATAGATATAGTTCAAAATATACTTCCAGCAAGTTACGATGCAGCTTACTTACATGAGCAGTACCTGTGCTAGAAACTTTTATTTTACCACAGAATTCTAGCATTTTTAACAATACATTTTGCCATTTAGCATCATCCTTATCACTTTTATCTGCTTTTGGATGAATTTCGATCGATAATCCGTCAACCTGAATGATACCTACATAATGTTTAAATTTGATCCCATTAGGGATACTATGAAAATATTTAAAATCATTATCTTCATTCAGTTTTAGTAGAGCGTCTAGGTGTTTTTTAGAAAAACCCTGAACACCAACAAACAATCGTTGGTGTTCGTATACGGGTATACTAGTGTTATTTTTCAATTAAACAATATTAAGTAAATTGTACAATTTCTTCTCACTACTTTTACCTGCTTGATGTTTGGTATTTGTAGGAGTGCATCCTCAATCATAGATTCTGTAACATTGATAAGCTCATAGGTTGGTTCATAGTAATTTTCTTGTTGATGCCCTAAATTAAAATCCGCAAAAATTACATCTTGTTCTTTTAATTTCCTCACAAACCCTTTTCCTAATACCAATCCTATTTTACCATAATCATTATAGAAATATTCTTGTAGAAGCGGAACAATCTTATTTCTAAACACATTTGTTAAATCCTCTAATGTGCTTATTTTTATGAAATAAGAATGCCCAATGGTATGTTCCCTACCAATCAGCACCTCGATTCGTTTATTGATAGTATCTAATATATCACTCAATTTAATACCTGAAATTACTTTATCCTTTAACAGCTCTGGTCTGGGCATTAATTCGGTGAAAGAAAAACGCCTGCGCAATGCAGAATCTAAAGCTTCTACACTTCGGTCAGCCGTATTCATAGTTCCGATGATATATAAATTTTTTGGTACTCCAAATAGATTTTTAGAATAAGGTAATTTAACCTGTATGCTTTCTGATGCTCCTAAGCGCTTATCTTCTTCTAATAAAGTAATAAGCTCTCCAAAAATCTGAGAAACATTCCCTCTATTTATTTCATCAATTATTAATACGTAATTTTTTTCTGTATTATTTATAACATCATTATACGGAATTAATGGATACTTTTTTTCTAAATGATTTAGAATTCCATGAACATATGCTGAATTAAAAACTCCTTCTTCGGGTTCATCTTTATAGAATTTAATTAAATTATGAACCGAAACTATTTGCATGGGATTAAGGTCTCCTGATTTGTCAAAGTCTATAATAAAGGTATCGCCATCGGTATAATGAACATCAAAATTTATGGAGCCAGTATCTATCGTGATTTTACCACCATTAGCAATATCTTTTTTAAAATTCGTTATTACTTCATTAAAATTTGTATTAACATTATCGCATAAGTCCTTAAAAATACCCGATACAATTTCGTATGAAATTTTTCCATTAGAAGTTTCAGGTTTAATTCCTTCTACGAAATCTTCATAACTCATACTCTGATGAAAAGTAGTAAATACAATCTGTCCTTTTTTACAAAGACGATCGTATTCTTTATTTATCGCTTCACGATCTTCAATCATAGCTGTTTTAGTGTCATTCAAAAAATCAGGATTAATAATTTGTATAGCTAATTCTTTTGTCTGATAGGTTTTTCCTGTTCCAGAAGGACCATATAAAATTTGATTTTTAGGACTCTCTTTCTCTATAAAATCGGCTTCAATATTATACCTTTCTTCATTATTAGTATTGCTGTCATAAAGTAAATCCCAAAAGAAAATCTGCTTAATATAATTATCATCACTAGTTATTAGCTTGCATACTTCTCTATTTTTGGTAATAAAAGTGTCCGATTCTAGTTTAATCTGAAATTGATCTTTCAATACCCGTTCTAATTGATTAAAATATCGTGTATAATCTATCGATGTACAATCATCAGGGAACATAGCTCTAATAAATCTATGAATCACTGTCCATTTATTTTCACCAATTAACTGGTGGCATTTTATCTCGACTTGATGTGGATTATCTTCTTTTAGTAAATCAAAGAGTTGATTAGGGTTTTCTTTAACTTTTTTTCTTATCAGAAGTCTTTGATTAAGCGTAATTAGTTGATTTCGAATTCTAGAAAAACCATTTTCACTCTGAAATAAATAACGCTGCAAAAAATCTTCATCCGGATTTGTTATATCTTTGAATCCCTTATTCAATTCTTCATAAGAAGAATATACATCATTGTTGACAGAATCAATAATAAACTGCATGGCTTTTGAATATTTTTTTATGTCTTTATACCATGCCCATTGTTGTGAAAACTTATTCTTTTCGTAATTGTTATACTGTTCTTGCAGTTTTGAATTATTAGTTGTCATAATATTTGTTGGTTTTTGGTTTAGAGTTTTATTATCACTGTTCAGCAACCGATTACTGAAAACATAAAAATCTTCAGTTGTTGGTTTTAGTTTCAAAATACTTTGGTGAAGCTCGGATAAGGAGGGGTATTGCGAAGTCTTTATACTTAATGTTTCAGAAACTTTCTTAAGTATATTTTCTTTAAATAGGTTTAAAACAGTGTAATCTGAATATAAAAAAGCAATTTTCCATTTATATGATTCTCCTAAATCTATTGAATCAATCTCAGACAATTGATTATTAGATACTGCCTTAACAATTTTTATAATCAATCCTTTTACAGTTTCAAAAGCCTTTTCCTTAGTATTACCATACTTTTTAAACCAAGCAAATTCTTTATCAGCTATTCGGTTATCTTGGGTTATAGTGCTGCTTTTCTCCGATTGTTTATAAATACCAAATT
>CAVYIL010000235.1:0-12294 GCA_963768325.1 uncultured Flavobacteriaceae bacterium
AATACTAATACTATAGAAGGTGGTATAATTTGTCCTAATGTTCCTGATGAAGCTATTACACCAACAGCTAACTCTGTTTTATATCCTCTCTTTAACATTGTTGGCAAACTAATTAAGCCCATAGTTACTACCGTTGCCCCAACGATACCTGTGGACGCAGCTAACAACGCTCCTACAATCACAACTGATATTGCTAATCCACCCCGTATGCTACCAAACATCATCGCCATCGTTTCTAACAAACTTTCGGCTAACCCTGATTTTTCTAACATAATCCCCATAAAAATAAAAAGAGGAACAGCCATCAATACATAATTATTTACCACTCCCATTATCCGTGATGGTAATAAATAAAATGTAGACATGGAAAAGTATTCGGGTGCAAATATGGATACTCCAAATGCAAATGCTACTGAAATTCCTCCCAAAGTAAAAGCTACAGGGTATCCTTTTAGAATTAATATAAATATTACTATAAATAATACAATTGCTAAAAACTCCATTTCTGTTATTTATTATATATTGTTTGGATTGATTTAAGAATACTAGAAATACCTTGTATTAAAAGGAGAATAAATCCTAATGTAATACTAAACTTTAAAACATAAAGCGCTGGTAATCCTCCTGGTTGTGGTGAGCTTTCTCCCATAATAAACGAAGATAAACCGTAATACCAAGATGATACTATAATGACATAACACCACGGTATTAATAGAAAAAGACCTCCAAACAAATCTATCCAAGCTTTTCTTTTTTCGGAAAATTTAGAATAAAAAACATCTACCCTTACATGTTTTTCATATTTGAATGTATATCCAGAAGATAATAAAAAAAGTATCCCAAACATATATATTTCAGTTTCAATCATCCATATAAATGTAAACTGAAATACATATCGTATCACTACATCAAAACCAATAATAACAGCAAGAAAAACGGCAATCCAACTTACTAAATTTCCAGTTTTTTCGCTTATCCAATCTAATAAATTGATTAGTCTTTGCATTAATTAACTTGTATAAAATTTAAGGGTTGAAGGTACTAAAATTAAACATTAATAAGATATCTCATTACCGAAATCGCTTTACTTTTTGTAAATAAAAAAAAGTGTAAATTAAATATTGTCTATTTATAAAAGCTGTAAATATTCCCCAAATTATTCCATACAAGATATTAATCAAACATATACACGTGTATTACTTATAATTATCAAATGTCATCTCACAAAAACCAATTCATTAGGTTTACTAGTGTACTGCTCACTAAAACAATAACCTCCATAATTAAACCCTCTAAGATCTTCTAACGTTTCTGCTCCTGTATCAATAATATATCTTACCATCATTCCCCTAGCTTTTTTAGCAAAAAAACTAATCATCTTTAGTTTATCACCTTTCCAATCTTTAAAAATCGGAGTAATAATAGGTGTTTTTAATGTTTTTTTATCAATCACACTAAAGTATTCATTACTTGCTAGATTTAGAAATAACTCACCCTCTGATAATTCCTCATTCAGCCATTGAGTTACTTGTTTTTTCCAAAATTCATACAGATTATTTTTAGAACCTATTTTTAACTTTGTTCCCATTTCTAACCGATAAGGTTGGATTAAATCTAATGGTTTTAACACTCCGTATAACCCAGAAAGTATTCTTAGTTTGTTTTCTAGATCGTCTAATTTATTCTCAGGAATCGAATAGGCATCTAAACCAGTGTATACATCCCCATTAAAGGCATATATCGCTGCCCGAGAATTATTACTTGTAAAAGGAAGGTTCCAATCCTGATTGCGTTGCCAATTTAGTTGGGCTAACTTATCACTAATACCCATCAATTCTGAAATTTTATTGGGCGTTTTTTTTCGTAAAACGGAATTTAATTTCTGAGCTTCTGTTAAAAAATAAGGCTCTGTATATTTTTTAATAGGTAACTCCGTCTCAAAATCTAATGACTTAGCAGGTGATATAACGATTTTCATTCTTGTGTTTTTTTAATATTTTCAAAAATACAATAGCCAATCGATATATAATATATGACTCAGCACTTCTTATCTATTTAGGTATTGATTTGTTCTATCCAAAAATGATGTATACAATCAAGAAAAAATATTTTCTAATGATTCTATGGGGTTCTTAGAAGAAAAATAAGAATTCTAAAAACTAAGTTTAATTTATCTTTTAAAACAAACCAAATGTTTTGTAACAAAAAAACAATTAAAAAGAGGTGTTTTTCCCTTATTTTAACAAAAATACAATACTATAACAACAGTTAAAATACGTTAAAAACCTAACAATATATCAAAATCTTAATATTTTGTTAAAAGATTTTTATAAGAAGAAATACAAGTTGAAATTTACTAGTTTTATACCACGAAAATAACAATTAAGAAATCGCTTTTTTAACAAAATAAATAGACAAAAATGTTCCTATCGCTTACCTTTTTTAACATTACTAGTTTATCCAGAATAACATTTCATGAATTTATTTTTTTTAAAGAAAAGACTTCTTAAAAGATTATTTCATGAAAGTACTTATATTTTTAGTACTAGTTAAAAAATCAAAGTACGATATATGATTAGTTTGAAAAAAAACATTACAAAAAAAAATGAATATTCAGTTCTGTATTGAAATTTTATCTGATAGATATATACCTTCTGAAGTCATTGATTTAGGATTTTATGGTATTCCCTTTTGAGATAAAAAAATCAAACGAACTCTTTTATAATCAACTAATATTTTAAAATAAAATCCAAATTATGGGATCATTTAGAGCTTCTTTAGAAATAGGAGGAAAAAAATTTGACGTATTATACTCAGAATACGCTTTTAATAGGGATACGGATAAAAAAGGAAAAATTGCTTCTAGCGTATATGGCGGAAAGGTTACTGTGACTATTGAATCTACAGAAGACACTTCGGTTATCGAAGCCATGCTGAATAACCAGTTTAAGGCTGTTGAAGGAAAAATCATCTATAAAAAATCAGATGAGGATGCTAAAATGAAAGAAATTAAGTTTAAAAATGCCTATTTAGTACACTATCAAGAAACATTAGATGTAAATGGAAAAGTACCAATGACTATAAAGTTTACTGTATCAGCAGAAGAATTATCTGTAGGTAATGCTGTTATTGATAATCGATGGCCTAAGGCATAATAAAAACCAAGGAGTAAGTTATTATTGACTCACTCCTTTTATATACCTATAAATCAATCATTTACTTAATTAATACATACAAATTTTGGAATATTATAAGGGTAATACCATTCTTTATGAAGCGATTTAAACCCTAAATAATTATTATCATATAACTCATTATAAAATCCAGTAACAATTATATATTTCACATAAATTATGATAAAACCGAAAACCACTATCAACATAGACGGAAAAAACGTATCCAGTTTTGATACACTTACTTTAAAGCAAGAAATTCATGAACACCACCACTTTAAGCTAAGTGTTCATCATGACGAAATCGAAAGATTTGGAAACCATACCATTGATGAATCAAAGATATGGCTTGGAAAAACCATCGTAATCACATTAGGTGAAAAGGATTTTTTAGGTGTTATAACAAATGTTAGCCTAGATCTTAGAGATGGATTTCATGGCTATTTAGTAATTGAAGGTTATTCTAAAACAATCCTATTAGAAGCCGGTGAACACATGCAATCATGGCTCCGAAACTCCATTAGTCATATTATAAAAGATACAGTAAAAAAAGTGAATCTTGATGTAATTATAAGCCCCGAGGTTACTGCTATTTTGCCATATGAATCTCAGTATTTTGAAAGTCATTATCAATTTCTAAAGAGATTAGCCAAACAACATAATGAATGGTTTTTCTACGACGGATTAAGTCTTCATTTTGGAAAACCAACTTTAGAAAAAGATATTGAAATTGCATACGGAGAGGAGATTTCTGAAATGTCTATAAATATGACAACCACTAATCATACTGCTTCATTATACTCTTATGATCTCTTAAATGACAGAAGCGAACGAGTTAAATCCAATGATAGAGTCGAAGGACTAAATGAACTTTCTGATCATGCTTTTTGGATTTCTAAAAACATGTATCCAATCCTACCTAACACATATTCATCTACATTAATAGATAACAAAAGTCAGATTGACAAAGAGATATTGAGAAAGCAAGCTGCTGCTGCTGCATCTTTAAATACCATTACAGCAAAAAGTAATGATCAACGCCTCGGCATCGGGTCTGTCATCAATGTAAGTTCTGCCAAATATGATAATAAAACTTTTGAAAAAAAACGATATGGCAGATATATCATCATCTCTATAACACACCATGCAACAGGCAATTATGGGTACCACAACAAATTTAAAGCTATACCTGCTGGTGTTGCTGTATTGCCTTCTCCTAAAATAGAACTACCAACCGCTTATTCTCAGATCGCTATAGTTGTATCCAATGAAGATTCTATGCAAAAAGGACGTGTGAAAGTACGCTTCTTGTGGCAAACCGAAACTATGAATACCGATTGGATTCCTGTTATGACACCTTATGCTGGATCAAGCGCACAATATCCTCAAAACAGAGGGTGTGTCTTTATTCCTGAAAAAAATGATCTTGTAATTGTGGATTTTTTGCACTGTGATCCAAATCAACCATTTGTGTCAGGAAGTGTCTTCAATGGTAAAACTGGAGCAGGAGGAAAAGACCATAATAATTTCAAAAGCATTGCTACACGGAGCGGACATTTATTCGAATTTAATGACACTCCAAAAAATGAAAGTATTACAGTAAAAGATATAAACAACAATGAAATCTTAATCGATACTGCCAAAAACATAATAAACATTACCGCTAATGAATTAATAAAAATAAATGCAAAGAATATCGAAATTATTGCATTAAACGAAATTAAGGTTAATGCTGGGACAAATATGAGCACGCATGTTAAAGAAGATCATTCTATAACTTCAAAAAATTCTACCGAAAGGATTGAAGCTAATAAAACTGTAAACGCTAAAGAAGTGTTAGAAAATGCAGAAAAAGTAAGAATAGAAAGTTCTAAACAAAATATGGAACTAGTCAGCACTAAACAAGTAGATATACAAGCCAATGATAAAATAAAACTTTTTTAATCTCCCTTTCTTAAAAAAATGTATTTACCTGAACCAGAATATATTAACCCAGAACAAAACAGTGTAGATTTACCTTTTTTTGAGTTTAATCCTTATTCTATCAGGAGAACCTATGGGGTTCTCCTGATATCAGAAAACGAACAAGGAAAAAGCACACAAATTCATTATGAGATAGAAATTGTTTGTCTAAAACCTGTTGATAACAAAAATTATATTTTTGAAATCAATAAAAAGCAAGTCTTCATAAACCAAAAAGCCCCCAACACCGTAATTGAAGAACTTGCAGATTTTTGTGGTAAAACATTATATCCTATTTTATTAGAAGTAAATAAATCAGGAATCCCTACAGCTATTCTTAATCAATTGGAAATTCAAAGACGATGGAATAAAAACAAAATAATAATTGAAAAATCCTACACAGGAAATGATGTGGATTTTTTACTTAAAAATATGGAACATACTCTTCTTAATATCAAAAATGTAAAAAAATTATTACTCCAAAGAGAATTGTTTTTAAACCTCTTCTTTAAACCAATATATAATACCTCCTCACAAGAGGACAATAATGTACTTTTAGAATTACCATTATTGCCATATAATGATTTAACTCCCTTTTTAACTAAAAAAAAATATACAAACCATCCATATAAAAAAGAGGATATTATTTTAACCCTAAAAGGTAATTACCTAGGTGATAAAAATGACAATAACACTTTATACAACACTAAAACATCTGTCCTAAATGAAAAAATATCAACAGGATACTCAACTATAAATTATCAATTCTATAAAGAATCTACAGTCCCTGATTTAATTTCAGGTTCATGTGTTTTAGACTTTCTCTCTGGAAAAAGAAAAACAACAACAATAAACATATTTCACCTAAAAGAAAAAAATCCAAAAACAGAATCAGAACGTAAAAAAGAGGAACAAATAACTTTAGAAAATGAACCTAAGCCTAAAAAAATGAAAAAAAAATATTTCTTTTTTGGGAAGGAATTATGATAGAAGTGATTTAAACTTTAACGAAAAAGCTATTAACTCAATAAATTTATCAAGATAACCCTATAACCCAGCTTATTTAAAAAAGATATAATACCATTTTCTTTATGAATTTTACTGCAAAAAAAACGCCTGTTTTTTATATATACGATAGAGAAAAATCAAACATAACAGCACTACGGTTTATTTCTGTCTAGAAACCGATAGGAAAAAAGAAAAATATATTTCGATAAATTCATGAGAAAAACGGTATACGATAAATTGAATCATACTCTATAATGAATAATAAAATAAAAGTTTTAAAAAACAGCAACATTAGAATAAATGAAACCAAACACTTAATTACGGCTGGTTCAGAAATTGCAATTACAGTAGAGTACAATAATGAAGAAAAATTAAGTGAAGACGTTTTAAAAAAAATTAAATGGGTCGCTAATATGTTTCATAATAGCCCCGTACACTCTAAAATAAACCCAGAGTTATCAGGTAAAAAAGTATGGTTTAAAATCCCAGAAGTATACTCAGGCGGAGGGCTTGGGTGGATTGAACCTGTATTAAATGGACAACAACCTAAATTTGAACCACCTTACGGATATTATATTAAAATTAGAGGATCTCGAAGCGTTGATAGGGTAGAATGGAGAGATATAGACGGAACATTAATAGATGACTATAAATTCTTTAGTGAAGCCGTAGAATTACACATATATACTACTGGCTTATACGGGCAAAATCTACACGTCTCTCTAAAAGATGTCAATTTCATACACTATGATTTAAAATTAGATGAAGGCATCAATGACAACAAAAATAAATTAGCAAAATTTTTTACCAGAGAAGTAAAGGTTTATGAAGACCTAAACAACCCTAATAAATTAGTACAAAAAGTAGTAATCCAAGTTAGATTAGAACACCAATGGATTTTTGCAGGTAAAAAATTAAAAATAGTTCCTGTTATAAGCAGTGACCTCGAAGATCTAGAAGTAAATAAAAGACAATTTTATACGGATTATGTAAAAGTAAGAGAACGTAAACCTAGTGATCAGAGAAAATTAATCCCCGCTGTAAAAACAGGTAATAAACCAACAATAGTAGGTGATATAGTAACCGATGTTGCAGATTTCAAACCTTGTTTCTTTACCAAATTAGAAACAACTTACCTGAAAGGAAATGAAAAAACAACTGCCACATTATATGACTCTTTAGAAGGGTTAAAACCAACTGAAATGTCAGTTGCAATTGTAGCAGGACCAAGACACGGAAGACAAGAAGTCAAAATTGTTTTAGACACCGATACTACCGAATGTTTTCATATTGGTAATAAAAACCTAGAACATAAAAATCATGTCATCGATTTGTCTAAAATACAAGAAGCCATTGTTGTAGGATCACCTAGCACAAACAAAAAAACGGAAGAGGAAGAGGAAGAGGAAGAAGATTTTTTCAGTTATGAAACATTGTTAGACTCAGTTGTTAGTAGAATAGGACAAACCGGAGAAAAAAAATGGGAGAAACCTAACAAATCATATGGTCAGGTCGCTACTTCTGATACCCAGATAACTATAGAAGTTCCATATAATTATGGAGAAACATCTAAAAAAGAACGACTTAGAGATATTATTAAACATTTATGGCCTGCAAAAGAAAAATATCGTCAACAATTTCCTATTGTACTACACACATGTAGACAACCTAACATAATTCTAAATGTAAATGTATACCCTGATATCAAATGGATATTACAATTCTGTTATAATTTAGACCCAAATAGATTTGATGAATTAAGAGAAGGGTATAAAGATTATAAAGTAAGAATAGAAGAAATAAAAGATAAAAAAGATAGAGAAGGGTTTGATGAAAAAATAAATAGACATCAAGACTTAGCGGATAAATTCAAAGGTCTTTGCAAAGAACTTGAAAAAGATCAAAATCTTTTAACTAAAAGAAAAAAAGAAACATTAAAAATAAGTGATCTCAATAAAATTTATGAAAGACGAGACGCACTTATAGAAATTCATCAAAAACAAGAAGATCTAAATATACTAAAATCAAAGTATCAAGACAAACACAAAGAACACCTAAAAAAAGTAGAGCAACACAAAAAAAGCAAAAAGAAATACGAAAAAAAAGAAAAAAAAACAGCCAATAAATATCCAGCTTATAGCAAAAACAGACCAGATTTATTTGACTATGATCCTAATATGGGTGATGGCGTATCCGATTTAATACTTTCTCTTTGGGCAGAATGGGATCGAACTGAACAAAAATATGAGGTTACCATAGCCTACAACAAATACATGGAACTACTCAAAATTGTTCTCAGATTAAAAGATGTAATAGCAGATGTATTTGGTGGCAGAATGTTTGACTCAGATAAAAACACAAAACAAGAAATAGAAGAACAATACCAAAATGGATACGGAGCAGAAAAATTAGCAGAAATAATTAATCTTTTATCCCCTAAACCTCTAGTATCAATAAATGTTATACCGCCTTCTATGGCTATTGCCGGAACTTGGTTTGCCGAAAACCCCAAAAAACAAAAACAAAACGAAATAAGCACCACTTTAGAACTCACCACCCTTTTTGATCCTATAATAGGTGCTGAAATGGTTTTAAATTTTATGGGATTAGTAGAAAACTCACACCCTATAGCAAAAGTAGCATTAGCCGTAATGGAATTTGGTGGTTTTGAAGTACGCCTTGATCTTACAGTTACAGGAGAAGTATTTGCCAAAGGAATGATTCAGTATAACACTGTAACAGAGGTAGGTAATCTAACACCCGGAAAACTAAAAGAACTTTCTGACAAAGAAGGCGACACTCCATTAAAAATAGGAGGTAGAATAAATATGGAGGTTTATGCAGGTATTAAATACACCATGAACTATCAAGGATGGTTCTATGAAGCTGGTTTAGAACTAAATGCATTTGCATCAGTAGTAACAGGCATCACAATTACTGGATTCGTAGAATGGGTAAGTAATGATATATTTGATAAACCTGATGGTGTATACTTAATACCAAAGTTTACATTTCATGGGCTTAAAATGAATTTAGAAGCCAGTGCAGCAGTAGATTTTAAAAGGTATGAATCTGATGATGAAGCAGAAACTTTTTTTGAGGGAGAAAAAAGTACATCAGAAGAATTTATAATTATGGATGAATTCGAGAGTTTGTTAGAAAATTATAAAATTCAATTAATATAATTAAACAGAATAAAAACAAACACTCATACCATTTTCCTATAAACAAGAGTCTGAAAAAAAATATTATGATTTCAACAACCAAATATACAGAACAAGATATCTACGATCTCTATAAGACTGTGAAGCACTTTGAAAAAGAAACACATCACGGAATAATAATAACAACTTCTAACTGCAACTTTGACCTTCTAATCAATGATAAAAAAGTTTTGTTTTTTAGAAAACTAAGAATTGGACAAGTAGGCAATGGTGTTTATGCTCCGATAAATCAAGCCATTCTAAAAAGTGGAACACAGCAATTAATTATTAAAATGTACCCTGGTAATGACCGAAATACTCGACTACCTAATACTTCTCTTGGGAACGCACATCTAAAAATAGAAATTGTAGCTAATGACTTTGTTGATGGAAAACCAACAGGGGAATATCATTTGTGTAAATGGGAGGCTCCCCTAGATCCACCCGAAAATAGAATAGACAATATACCGTGGTTTAAATACCCCAATCTTCCTTTTTATAAAGACTCCGTTTTTTTTGAAGCCAAAGTACCTTATAAAGTAGATGGATGGCAAAACTCACAGATTTTGATAACTGACAACAAAGATGAATTAGAAAAACTAACCAAAGAAGTATTAGAAGCCTATAGTGAAATGAGAATCATTTTTCAAGAAAAAGATAAAGATCGTCTTGCTGAAAAAATATACCTTAAAGAAAAACGATTAGCACAACAATTATACCTTACCAAAACAGGAATTAAAAATAGATGGGAAAAAGATTGCTTAGAAGACTTTAATTCACTAGAAAAAAAAGAATACTCTATGCTACCAATAGAAAATTTTAAACTAGTTTTTTATGGAAATGGGCGTCTAGTAGGTTTAGAACGTATTGATCAAAAATACAATAGCGAATCCGCTCTAATGTCTAGATATAAAAATAAAGAAGGGAAATTTTATAGATCCTACTATGATTTTTTACTACATCGACCAAAACGTAATGAAAAATTACAAACAATATAAAAACACTTAACACCTTATAATCAGTACTATAACTATTATTTTACTTAAAATCTATATAGATTTTAAGTAAAATAATAAATAAGTTTATCTACCCCCAAAAAAACATATAAACACTATAACTTATATTTAATAGGTAAATAAACCACTTTTTTAGTTTCAAAAAATTCTTCCTCAAAATGATCTGACAATAAATACTCTTCAGCTTTCGGAAAAAGTGCTAATTCATCACTTAAGTCACCACCTTTAAGATAAATAACACCATTTAATAACTTATGATTACTTTTTTTTGAAATATTTTTCCTTACCCATTTTACAAAATCAGGCATATTAGTTACCGCTCTACTAACAATAAAATCAAAACGATCATCAAATGTACCAGCCCTTCGCTGCTCCGCTTTTACATTTTTCAAACCTAACTCCTTTGCAACCTCAGTAACAACTTTAATTTTTTTAGCAATGACATCAATTAAATAAAATTGTGTTTCTGGAAAAAGTATAGCCAAAGGAATCCCCGGAAAACCACCACCTGTGCCAACGTCCATGACATAAGAATTAGGTTTAAAATTCAAGACCTTAGCAATCCCCAAAGAATGTAAAATATGCCTCTCATACAAAAACTCAATATCCTTACGAGAAATAACATTTATTTTAGAATTCCAATCCAAATATAAGCCTTCTAGTTTCGAAAACAACAACACCTGTTCCTCTGTTAAATCAGGGAAATATTTATGTATAATATCCATCAAGTAAAATTAACGGGCAAAAATACATATAAACATTGTACATTTTAGCATTTTTTGGGAAGTTAAAAAAATATAAATAACTAACTTTACCAAATATTATTAAAGTAAATTACGTTAGAATCTTTTAAATAGACAACCATGACTACATCCAACATTAAGTTTAATATGAAAGATTCAACCAAGTTCTTCAGAACATTGAATAAACGCGTCAATCTTTATTTTAAAGATAACAATTTAAAAAGAACAGGGAATTGGAAACTACACATTAAAACAATAATTATGTTTAGTATTTTTTTCACCCCTTACTTTTTAATTCTTACCCTAGACATATCACAGTGGCTTATGCTCCTACTTACTGTAATTATGGGAATAGGCATGGCTGGTGTAGGAATGAATGTAATGCATGATGGAAATCACGGTTCTTATTCTTCAAAAAAATGGATTAACAACTTAATGGGTAGCAGTATGTATGTTTTGGCAGGAAATGTATATAATTGGCAAGTACAGCACAATGTATTACACCACACATACACCAATATACACGGTCATGATGAAGACATGGATGCTGGTAGAATTATCCGCTTTACTAAACATTCTAAATGGAGAAAATTTCATAAATTTCAGCAATATTATTCCGTCTTTCTATACGGATTACTAACCTTTAACTGGGCATTAACAACAGATTTTAAACAAACAAAAAGATACCTTTCTCGCAAATTATCTTACGGAAAAATGCCTACTCCATTAAAACAATGGAGTACAGTGGTTATTACCAAAATAATATACCTACTTATTTGGATAATAATACCAATGTTAATTCTATCCGTAGCATGGTGGAAAATACTAATAGGTTTTTTTATTATGCACTACGTAGCAGGGTTAATCCTAAGCATTGTATTCCAATTAGCACATATCATCGAAGATACAGAAATGCCATTGCCAGACGAATCAGGAAACATGAAAAACACTTGGGCAATACACCAATTATACACAACGGTCAATTTTTCAACCAAAAACAAATTAGTAAACTGGTTTACTGGAGGATTAAATCATCAAGTAGAACATCATATTTTCCCAAATATTAGTCACATACACTATTCTAAAATATCTAAAATAGTTAAACAAACAGCTTTAGAATTTAATTTACCGTACCACGAATACAAAACTACAAGAAAAGCTATAATTTCTCATTTTAGACATCTCAAAT
>CAVYIL010000236.1:0-5225 GCA_963768325.1 uncultured Flavobacteriaceae bacterium
GGAATCGCCACACTGTTAACAATATGTAGCACAGCAACCGTGATAATGAATGCGCCAAAAAACCAGTTTGCGACATAGATATGTTTGGCCTTTCTTTTCATGATGGTTCCGAAGAACAAAACTGCATAAGCGACCCACACCAGAGCAATGAGGATATCTATTGGCCACTCCAGTTCAGCGTACTCTTTGCCACTGGTAAAGCCCAAGGGTAGTGATATTGCGGCAAGTAGAATCACCAGTTGCCATCCCCAGAATACGAAAGAGGCCAGTGCATTTGAAATCAACGGCGCTTGACAGGTTCGTTGGACAATATATAGAGAAGAGGCAAACAGTGCACACCCACCAAAGGCAAAGATGACTGCATTAGTGTGCAGTGGTCGCAAACGACCAAAGCTGAGCCAGGGGAGATCAAAGTTAAGGGCAGGCCAAGCGAGTTGAGCCGCGATCAGGACACCCACTCCCATTCCGACAATGCCCCAAACAACAGTCATCAAGGCAAAATGTCGAACGACATCAAAATTATAACCCTCGTGGAAGGCAGGTGAAGTAGGGTTGTGCGGTGAATTGGATTCGATCTCATTCATCATAGGAATTTATCTTCTCAAGGTCGTGCACTTTAGTGGTTCAAAAAATGGTTAAAGAAAAGTTCAAAACAAAAGGGTTTAAAAGCTATGCCTTAAAAAAAAAGGGTTTATGACTAAATGGTCATGTAATGAATAGAAAGCGTTAGAAAAACCCCGTAATTAAAACCATTAAAAAACTAAGGAAACTCATTATTCTCAATGAAAAGGTATTGAGTATGTCATGTAATCGTGTCAACCAAGGGCATTCTATGAAAGTTTTAATAGGATAGCATATAACAGCTAAAATTGAAGCGTTCATCGGTAGTGAAAAGCAAGAAATTTGAGCAAATTAGTCTGCTTGGGCGCCTCATACTACGCAATTTAATTGAGTAAAATAGTGGGTTAATTTGGATGCCGTCGACATCAAAACAGTTCGAACTTCTTATCGCATCAGCCGACCAAGGGGCTGAGAACACAGCTGTCAAATCTACGGGAATATTGAAAGGGTTTATGCAAGCAGTATCTCGTCGCGTATAGACGATAGAAGGTTATGTAGTGCTGTTTATACCCAACAGGATGGGTTTGTGATAGTGCCGTTTTTTGGAATGGCTGAAGGTTTGATTGATTTGAATGAAGTGGGGTAATTCTAAACAATTGTAGCCCAAAGGTAATCGCGTAAACAGGATCTGTTTTATTTATAAGTTTGATCGGTTCATTTATATTGCTTAAATTATCTATGTTATTTGTTATTTGTTATTGGAGTATAAAAGTTTGTATTATTATACTCTAGGACATAGTTATGAGGTATTTTTCATTTTTCTCTTAAATACTTTAAATAAAACGCTGCATTATCGTTCCCATCCGACACCTTTTTTTCTAAAAAACTAATTGCACTATCATGGTCATATATAAGCATAAATTGTGCAATATAGAAATCAATTAACCACGTGTCTCTTTCGCTTTCATTGAATTTATCAGAAATTTTATTTAGGGTTTCAACCAATACATGTAAATTGATTGTACTACAAGGTGCTACTGTATATTGGTGATGAAGGTTATAAAGGGCCTGAGATATCTCTTCAGATAATTCTCTGGTAGTCACTTTCTCCAGCGCTATATAAAAGTTACTATTTAGGGGTTTTTCAGAGTAACAGGCTATAAAAGCCTTATGTAAATTTGCTCTAAAAGCATACCCTGGGTTTTCCTCAGTGATTCTATTGAGTAAGAGAATGGCGTGATCAAATTGTCGATTCATGGTTAATTCATGAGCCAGGATTGCTGTTATCCTTGGTGAGCTATACGATCGTTGCAATGCTTCCTTATATATAAAGCTGTCTTTAGACCACGTTATCGATTTATTGTAGCTTACTAGAGCAACTGTCGAAAAATAAAATATAACTAAGACAGTAACTATTCTTTTGGAAAATTTCTTCAAAAGTACTTCTGCTGATAGAATAACTCCAAAGTAAAATCCAACTGAGGGCAAGTAGTTTCTGTGTTCAAAATATAACTCAAGTGGAAATATTGTACTTTCAAGTAAATGACCAACCAAAAAGAAGCAGAAGCCAAATATAATTGGTTTTGCTACAGTGTTATTCCTGTAATAGAAAAATACTCCAAATGCTACTAAGAAAGATGCTATTGAAATAAGTGTTGTTATTGGGGTTAATATTGATTTTGAAATAGGAAATCCGTCATGATATAAGCCGATTGAAATTGACCTTGGTAGTAATAGCTCTGCAAGGTATATCCAAAGTATTCTGCTTTGTGTTAGTACTCTTTCCCATAATGTAAATTCACGAAATGAATAATCAAATAAGTCCCTTGTCTCGATAAGATATGTGCAATATATAAATGTTACTAACGTAATTGGAAAAAAAATGTAGTACCTTTTATTTTTTTTAATCCAATCAAAAAAAGTATTTTTTGATTGGTAAAAGAATATCTCAACTAAGCAAATAAAAAAAGGTATTAGGAAAGCATTTTCCTTACTGGCTAGTGCCAAGAAAAAAAACAAGGGTGTAGAGATGACAAGATAAAATATACTTATTTTATTCAACTTGTAATATGTCTCAGAGCGAATGTATGTGTAGTTAATTAAAACAAGGAGGGAAAATAGTGTTGCTAACTGGTTCATTCTCTGAATAGCGTATAGTACACAGCTCATATTTATTGCTGATAATAACCATGCTAATGCAATTATTGCAGCTAGAATAGGCGTTTTATTATTGTAATTTGATTGCTTCAAAAGCCTCATGCAAAAAATGAGTACCAACAAACCATTGATAAGATGAATGATGTAATTTGTAAACTTTATTGATCGAGTATTAATGCCATTATCAATTATTATATTTATATATAATGATGCTAATGGTATTAGGCGTGTGTAAGAATCCGCAAATTGAAGTTTATTAATAGGCACCATTTTATCAGTGCTATTTTCGTATAATGATTCTAAGCTACTAATTATTTTATAAGAATCAAGCTGTAAAGTGCTATCAAAACCAGGAGAGTAGACAATATAAGACAATGTTACCGCAGACAATAGGAAGAAAAACCATGAAGAATAAACCTTTTTGTCAGTTTTTTTCATTTAATAAATTGTCCGTAAAAGATACTATTTTTCTCAGAAGGGTTCAAAGGTGTACTCTGTTTGAGAGAGTGCACTACCTAATCTTAAAATCTAGTACATTATAAGAGATAATTTAACTATTACCATGAAACCCATAGATAAACCTATTTTCATTCGAGAAAAAAACGTCTATTGAATAATTTGATATTTTATTGAATAGGGGTCTATGGGTATTTTACGGGCAGACGATTATATGAAATCCTAACTAATAGAATGATGGCCTTTTGTAGCTATAACCAGGGAGATGCTTTTAGATAATTATTACATTGAGCCGATCGATTTTACTTACTAACGCATTATAGAGAGGTGAATTAAAAGACATCACTTTCTGACCAGGCAGTCCTCGAAGCCATCAATTATTGGCGTAATTGTTCAATCGTCGAATATGAAAAGAGTTTTTCTCACTCTTTTCTGAATTCATTCTAATTATTTTATTAGGTTTCAGGAGTGATTCGGTTTTAAGAGCAAGGGGAATATAAAAAGAAAAAAGATTTTTTAATAGTATCGTCACTTGAATGAGTTACGGAAGTAGTCAGGTGTGCGTTAATACCTATTCAGCGCTGCATTAAAGAGAAGGATAATAGGGATAGGTTAAGTCGAGTAAGTCATACTGTTATGGTTGGCTGTTGGTCAGAAATTCTTGCTTTTGATAACTAGACACATCATCCTTTGCTTTTGTAGAATTATTTTATAATTCAATTATGCTTGTTTCTTAATATAAAGTTTTAAAATCTAAATTTGGATATGGTTATGGTTAGGGCTTATATTGAAAAAGGCCCTTTTCTGAACTCCAGCAATTGATTTAAGCTCTTTATAATCCTAGCCTTTGATTCACTAGTAATACCGTCAGCGTCATACTTAATTAATTCCTGAATCTCATCAGACTCATCTTCTGCTATATTGGTGATTTCTTCGACATCATGGTTTGAGTGTGTTACGTAAATTTGATTTTTTAATAATTTTTCATGAAAATAGTAAGAGCCATCATTTTTTGTCATTTCATAAGAGGTATCAACAATTGATTCAATTTTCTTTTCAATAGGTAATTGTTTAAATTTAACAATTTCCTTTTTTATTTCTATGTTATCAGTATCGACAAATGCCTCATCGTGACTTAATTCACTAATAGTACTTTGTGAGCTTATATTAATTAATATATTAGGGGTGATATTAAGCGATTGATTTTGACTCTTTGATTCAATTTTCTTTTCCTTTTCTATTTCCTTTTCTATTTCCTTTTCTATTTCCTTTTCTATTTCCTTTTCTATTTCCTTTTCTATTTTATCAGAATCGGCCTCATCTGGACTTGATTCATTAATGGTATCATGTGAGCTGCTATCTATGATCTTACACAATTCATTTAGACTCTTTATAATCAATTTTTTTGATATATCAGTAATATATTCTTGTTCTTTAATCGTACCAATCTCTGTTTTTACCTCGTTGTAAAATTCACTAGAGTTATTGTTTTGGCGAGTGTGGTCAATTTTTTGTTTTAATAATTTTTCATGAAAACGCCAAGAACGTTTATTTATATTTATTTCAGAAGCCGTATCAACAATTGATTCAATTTTATATTTTATTTCTTTTATTTTTTTAAATTCATCTATCTTCTTTTTTATTTCAGTATCATCATGTTTTTCATCTATCTCACCTCGGCTAAATTCACTCTCAATGCATCCAGAGCTAATGCTTGATTGACTACCAACATTATTTTGGTTTTTTAAATTTTGGTTATTGTCTGGATTGTTTGTATTGGTTAGCCTTGGAAATAGGTTGAGCGCCAGCGATTTTATTTTTTGGAGTAGAATTACTGTTATCGAAGAACGTTTTGTTTTTAAATTATCCGGCTGTGAGTGTGTACCAATTTTTGAAATTTGTTTGTTTTTTATAGGTATGGATTGTGACATAGATGAACTATCAGTTGATTCTACTGATCTATGATCCTTCTTATTCGAAAAGATGAATGGTTTTTGTGAACTAATTAATGAGGGGTTTTTAATTTTCATGAGTATTTGTTCTATTTATAT
>CAVYIL010000237.1:0-4065 GCA_963768325.1 uncultured Flavobacteriaceae bacterium
GCCACGTATTGATAAAGATCCGTTCCTTAAATTTTTAAATGGGTTTTTGCACAGGTTACGGACTAAGGGAGGTGTAGACCATAGATATTTAAAAAAATACAGGACTGAGCGAACTAGTTCCTACTTGATAGGACATAGAGGAAGCATAAATAAACAATTCTTTTTAATGAAGAATTTTGGTTCATCATCTAGATTACCAAAATTTTTAACACTTACAAGCGGTACCAATACAAAAGCCTTTGATGTAGTGCAAGTAGCATCCAAGGATAACTGGTTTAGTGCCTATTTCAAGAAATGTTTTCAAACTATTGTATCCGAAGAAAAAGAATTAATCAATGATTTCTACGCACAGCTATTAGATTATTTAGATTCTAATAGAATATTAGATAAGCGAGTAGCTGCTGGTGTAACTAACTATGGTTTAGCAGAAGATAGTATTTATATAAGTTCTGATGTCAAATTTTTTGGCTGTGTAAAATGTGGTCATCAACTAAATACAAGTTCTGATGGAGCTGATTTAGTTAAAGAAATGAAATGTGTGCAGTATAGATGTGCAGGACATTACGAGGCTTTAAATAATTCTCAACTTGATTACTATCGAATGGTCTACAACAGAGGACGTTCCCTAAGAATCTTTGCCAAAGACCATACGGGTCTTATTGATAGAAATGAAAGAGAAAAATTAGAGTTCGACTTCAAGAAGCAGCCCAAACAAAATAGCACCAATGTATTAGTAGCTACATCAACTTTAGAAATGGGTATTGATATTGGTGATCTAAATGTAACCTTTAATTCATCGCTACCACCTGAAACCGCAAATTATTTACAACGTATTGGACGAGCAGGAAGATCAAGCGGTACCTCTATGATATTAAATCTAGCAGGAAAAGATGAACACGATCTATACTACTACCAAGATCCACAAGATATGATGAGCGGTGAAATTAAAACACCTGCTTGCTACTTAGAGGCAAAAGATATTCTAAAAAGGCATTTTATGGCCTTCTGTTTTGATAACTGGGCAGCTTTAGACCCCGAGGAAAATAAAATTCCTGTCTTAGTAAAAATGCTAAGAATAAAATCGCTCAAACCTGGTGATACTACCTTTTTGTTTCAAAAGATTGCAGCCTATATCGAATCAAAAAAAACGCAATTATACGAGTCATTTGTTGACCAATACAAAGACCAATTAGGAGAAAAATCAACCAGTCTTTCATCCATATTTGAAGACTTGAGTTCAGGCAGGTTAATAAATCGATTAACAAGGATCCATAAAGACATCCTCGATGAGTTAGAGTATTATGGTAAAAAAGTAATAGATGTAAATAAAAGGTTAAAAAAATTACCCGAAACGGGTAATGAAACGGTTATCTTAAAGAGTGAGAAAAGAGCTTTATCAGGTGCTATACATAACATTCATAAACGTAATGTAATAGAGTATCTCACAAATGTTGGCGTGCTTCCTAATTATGCATTTCCTGAAACCGGTGTTAGATTAAATGCTCAGATAAAAAGAAAAAAGCAAGTTGATGGCAAGACAGAGTATAAGTATGAAGATTTTAGCGAAATCGTAAGACCTAGTTCTTCTGCTTTAACGGAACTAGCACCTGCAAATACATTTTATTCTCAAGGATATAAATTAAAGGTTGAAGGCTTAGAAATAAAATCTCAAGAAGATTATGAAGAACATCGTTTTTGTAGTAATTGCGACCACGTAAGAAAAGAAATTGATGTAGAAGAAGAAAACCAAATCCAATGCCCTGTTTGCGGTCACGGTTCTTGGTCTAGTCTGAATAATCGCAAATTACTGGTTAAACTTCAGGGTGTTTTATCTGTAAATGACAAAGAAGAATCAAAAATAACAGACTCTTCAGATGATAGAGAACGAAAATTTTATCAAAAATCAGTTCATATCAAAATTAATCAATCCTCTTCTAAAGGAGCGCACGTACTAAAGAGAGTTCCTTTTGGGATCGAGTTTTTCGAAGATGTAGATTATTTAGAGATCAACACTGGTATTAGAGAAGAAGGCTTTTTTGGTACACGAGAAATTGAAATTAACGGAGCCAAACATCCGCAAGTAGGTTTTGTAGTTTGCAAAATGTGTGGTAAGTCTACCGAACGCCCCCTTACAGCTAGAGAGTTAAGCAACAGAAGACGCGCATATCATTTTCCGTATTGTTCTAATAAAGAATCTATATATAACGATGCTATAGATGATGTGTTTAATGAAATCTACCTGTATAGAAAGTTTAATACAGAAGCATTATCTATTTTATTACCAGTTCAAGAATTTAGATCAGAAGAACGTATCTCCTTATTCAAAGCTGGTTTACAATTAGGTCTTAAAGAATATTTTAAAGGGAAACCAGATCATATCTTAATCAGAGAAAATGAGATATTCAATAAAACTTCTAATCGCAAGGATAGATATTTAGTTTTCTATGAAACAATACCAGGAGGCACCGGTTATTTATCTAAATTATTCGATACAGAAGTATTCACGGATATTCTTAAAAAAGCCTATGAAAGAATTGCTTTTTGTGCCTGTAAACAAGAAGGTAAAGATGGCTGTTATAGGTGTATTTATACTTATGGTAATCAGTACGAAAGAACTATATTAAGTAGAGCAGAGGCACAAGAATTATTTTCGGATATCATCGAGAAAGCAGATGAATGGAATAGTATGGAGAGCCTACAGAATGTAAGCACTTTTGCCAACAACGAGGAGTCTGACTTAGAGTGGAAATTTGTTACGTTACTAGAAGATTTTTCTAACCGTTATAAAGGTTCTTCATTTAAGCAGGATAACGAAAAAGGGGTTAAAATATATAGATTAAAATTAGTCTATGGAGATAGTGAAATTGTATACAAAATATATCCTCAAAATTTAGGAAGTCCACTTCATGGAGTTTCCTTAAAAACTAGACCCGATTTTGTAATGAATTGTGTTCGACTCTCCAAAAATGGGAAAGAATGGTCTTTGGATGCTATAGAGGCATTAAAATCGATCGCAGTTTACCTTGATGGATATGAATTTCATGCAAGTAAAAACCACCCGAGATTTCCGTCTGATTTAGCTATTCGAAACAACATTATAGATTCTGGCAGGTATAATCAATGGATATTTACGTGGGGAGATTTTTCGGAACAGATGTTTGCCGAAAAAGATGTTATTGGATTAAAACAGGATGAGAAAATTATTACCGATAAGTTTTTCTTGAAACATCCATCATTTAAAGGATATAATGTCGGCGATATATTTTTGAATAATAATTTAACCCGATTCTTTCATCTAATTATTAATCCTATGACCAATATCGATTTAAAGATATGGTCCAGTCTTACGCTTTTTAATTGTCAAGCTAAAATGATGGGCGCGTTTTATAGTCCTGATAATGTAGAAACCATATTAAACCAGAAAAGTGTTTCGGATGTTGAACTAACTTCTCCGGGGCTTACCAATTATGTTTTTTCAGACGGTATACAGCTTAAAGATGAAGCTACCTTTGGAATATTTATTAGACCAAAAGATTTTGATGTCAAAGCCTATGGAGCTTTCAAAAATGTGCCGTTTTGGCAGAAAGATAACTGGATAACATTTTGGAAAATATATAACCTAACACAATTCCATAATATTAAAGTAGAATCTATAGATAAAGAAATAAAGCCTAAACAAATTGAATCTGATAACGAGATTAGCGAAGAAATTCTAGCCAATTTTAACGAGCAACTTCACGATATTGTAAAGCTGTTGTTTAAAAACAACATTGCGTTTAACGCAGAATATGATTTTGACCTTATTGAGGATGATTTGATTATTGCCTCGGCAGAATTGGGTTCGCATACAAAGAAAATTGTAGTAAATCCATATGATGAAGAATCAAAACAAACATTTATAAAAAAAGGATATAAAGTTTTTAGTCCTGATAATTTTAAATTAGAAGAGTAATATGAATCCCATAATAAAACTATTTATACACGACTCTTTTTTCGATGCTTTTTCAGTACTTCCTAGAAAAATTCAGAAGAAAACAGCAATACGATGGTTAAGTACAGGACATA
>CAVYIL010000238.1:0-29726 GCA_963768325.1 uncultured Flavobacteriaceae bacterium
GCCACGTATTGCTACATTAGAAAAAAAGATTTAATTCAGATACCGATATTTGAAAAGGAATATCTGAAGATCAAATCTAAGGATACAGCCAATGGCACAGGAAGAGTATCAACTACAACCAAGCATATCGTAAAACCGCAAGAAACCAAATTTGGTATAGCAAGAAAGCATGGTATAACAATCGATGAATTAGAGAGACTTAATCCTACTGTCGGAGAAGTATTGCCTGTAGGAATAGAAATCACTGTACCCACAACAGTATTTGTAGAATATGGGGATGTTATCGAACCGGGGTATGAACTTTATAAAGTAAAACCCAAAGAAACTATGTTTAGTTTGGTTAGGCGATTAGATATTTCTTCTGATTCATTGATAAAAATAAATCCTTATATAAAGGAAGGATTAAAATCAGGTATGATAATCACTGTACCAAAACAGAAGGTAGGCGATTCTTTAGCTATAGATTTCTCGGGAAAAAGAACCATTAATTTGGAACGAATGTTGTTTAATTTTAAGCCTAAAAAAATAGCTGTAATGTTGCCTTTTTGTTTAGATAGCTTGGATGTTAATGAAAGAGCCGAAACAGAAGATTATCTCAAAAAAACAAGGAGCTTAAGGATAGCTTTAGATTATTATAGAGGTATTTTAATGGCTGTAGATTCTGCAAAAACTAAGGGTATTACTACAGAGTTGAACGTTTTTGATACACAACATAATAATAATGTCAATCATATTAAAAAATTAATAGGACAAAATAATTTTGATGGAGTGGATGCTGTTATTGGTCCTTTATTTCAAATAAATGTGGAAACAGTAGCTTCTGAGTTAAAAAAATATAATACTCCAGTTTTTTCGCCAGCTTCTCATAAAGAGTCTAAATTGTATAGTAATTTTTTCCAGACTATACCAACAGATATAATGCTGCAAGATAAATTACTGTCTTTTATAGAAAGAGATTCTACAGATAAGAATATAATTCTTATAATACAACAAGGAAATAAACATCTGGAGATAAAGAATAGATTAATTGCTAAATTTTCAAAGGCAAAGATTGCAACGATAGAAAAAGGAAATTACTTGTATGAAGTTAATTTGGATAAAGTTTTAGATGTAAATAAACCAAATTGGGTTATATTGGAGTCAGATGATATTGCAATGATTAGTAATGTTACAGCTTTGCTTAATGGTAAATCTAAGGAGTATAAAATAACAATGTTTACAACCGATAAAAATGGAGCATTTGATGATGATAATATAAAGAATGAACATTTGTCTAAATTATATCTGCATTATCCGTCTATTGATAAAGAGTTTGAAGGAAATAAATTAGATTCTATGACCCCATTTGTTAAACGGTATAAAAAAGAATATGGAATTGTACCTAGTAAAGAATCCGTAAGAGGTTTTGATATTACATATGATATTTTGATGAGGTTAGGTACAGCAGATGATTTATATCATGCTGTTTCTATTGAAGGGACAACAGAATATGTTGAAAATAAATTTAATTACGGAAAAAAACCTTTAGGTGGTTATTATAATAAAGCAATTTATCTAATTAAATTTGATGATGATTTAAAGTTAACTATTGTAGAATAATTTTTTGTGTATTATATTAGATGTTGATTTTCAGGTTTGTAATTATTTATGTTAAGAAAAAAATCTAATCGTAGAAAGTGTTTTTTGAAGCTTGTAAATTGATAAAGTTTTGTAGATTATTTTATATTTGTGATTTATAAAGAAAGTAATGGTATAAAAATTGATATTGAAATAATAATAAATAATCTAAAAATATCTACGTATATAAATAAAATTATGACTATTTCAGAGTTTGTTACCAATATAGGTCCCGTATTGATAATAATGAACCCTGAAATAAAAAAACAACGAATAGCTGGGCATAGTTATTATAATTATGAGTAAACTCTTTACTATTTTTTTATTTTTAGTTTTTGCGAAAAATGGTTACGTTGAAAGGTTCTCTTATTCAGAAAAGAATAAATTAGAATGGTCAGATTTTAGGGGTAAACCAAAGAATAATAGTGATTTTGATGCAAGTGTTAATACTGGCATAACATACCAGTGGTCATATAGTAAGGGTAGTGGGCAAATAGAATTAAAATTTGAAGTAGATAGTTTTTGTTATCCATCTTTATCTTGGGTAAAAAAAGAACAAATGACTCCTTACCTTTTGTCTCATGAACAATTGCATTTTGATATTTCTGAATTACATGCCAGAATTATGCGAAAACGACTTAAAGAATATAAACCAGATAAGCATAAGAATATCCGAAAAGATCTTAATAAAATGTATAATCTTGTAGAGAGGATGAGATTAATCATGCAAGAACAGTATGATATTGAAACAGGGCATTCAGAAAACAAAATAAGTCAAAAAGAGTGGGAGAAGAAAATAGAAAAACTGATGTGGTTTTATAGAGACTACACTAAATAAAATTTCTTATCTCATGGATATAAATAACCAAGTTCAAAAAGATTTTTTAGTTAATTTAGCAAACACTAAAATGCCTTTTGGTAAATATAAAGATAGGTATCTTATTGATTTACCAGAGTATTATATAGTATGGTATAATAATAAAGGTTTTCCTAAGGGTGTTCTTGGTCAACAATTACAAACAGTATATGAGTTGAAATTAAATGGATTGGAATATTTAATACGGAATATTAAAAAATTTTAAATTCTTACCTAATATTTTCACTTTTTCATTACGGATAAAGAGTATTCTAAGATAGTTTTTTGATTGATTAGGTTTTAATCAAAATGTTTGGACATTTTTTTTAGATATTATCTAATTATTAGTTTTTTACGATCAAAAATAAATCAGAAATTTAATAAATGCTAGTAATTTAAAAAAACTTTATATTTTTACACGTACAATAATAGTCTAAAATTTAATGTTTAGCAGGTATTAAATATTCTTAAAAAACCTTTAAAATGAAACCTATCCAAATAGCTTTGTTTATTGTGCTTATAATGAGTGTTTTGTTTGGTTTTATGTTTTTGAGTGAAAAAGGTGCTATTAAAAATAATATAAAAGAAGAAGACGGGTTTTATTACAAAGGGATCTCGTTAAAATATCCAACTTACACTACTTTTTTGGGATTAGAAAAAAAAACATCAGCATCAAAACAAGATATATTAGAAGTTACCAAAATAGTTGTACCTATAGAAGAGGATATAGATGCTGTTATAAAAGAGGGTGTTGAAAATAATAGTATAGTAGGTTTTAACGATGGTTTTGATGAAGATTTAAGTGAGGATATTGATGAAACAGATGAAGAAGTACAAAGAAAAGATTCTATAGCAAATTTTAATAAAAATAAAAAATTGCTACCTGATTTTTCTAAAATAGATACCACTAGAATTGTACGGATTAAATATCCTAAAAGTAATCCTGATTTTGCAGACGAATTAAGAAAAAAACTTGCATCAAAGTCTTGTAGAATATTACATTATGGAGATTCTCAAATAGAAGGGGATCGTATTACAGGATATTTACGAAACCGGTTACAAGGGATGTATGGCGGAAGTGGACCAGGGTTTATACCTGTTAAGCCAGTGTATAACCAGATAAGTGCTATTGTTGAACCCTGTGAAAAATGGAAGCGTTATGCTTTTTTTGATCCAACTCAAGAAAAATTTACTCATAAAAAATATGGAACCTATTTATCTATATCAAGATTTACAGAATATCAAGAAAAACTTCCGGATAGTGCTACTTTAGATACATTACCAATAATAAAGGCCTCTGTACTAATAGGGAAATCTAAAAGAACATATATTAAATTTAGAAATTTCACAAATATCAAGTTGCATTATGGAAATTGTAAATATCCAATAAAGGTATCGGTTTATAATAATGATAAATTAATTCAGCAAGACAGTTTGATTACCGATGGAAAATACCATAATTATGAAATAGAGGTGGTTAAAACACCTACAAATCTTAAAATAGAGTTAGAAGGAAAAATAAGTGCAGATTTTTATGGGTTAACACTAGATGGAAAATCAAAAGTACAAATAGATAATATAGCAATGAGAGGTGCATCGGGTACTATTTTTGCTAGTACAAGTGCTTCTTGTTATAGTGGCATGGTCAAAGTACTTAATCCTAAAGTTGTCATCATGCAATATGGAGGAAATACAATTCCTTATCTTAAAGACTCATTAAAAGTAGATAATTATGCTAAAACTATAGCCAATCAAATTAATTGGATAAGAAGACGTACTGAAGATGTTAATTTTATATTTATAGGTCCAACTGATATGTGTTTACCTGTAAATGGAAAAATGGAAACGTATCCACTATTACCATATCTTAATGAAAAATTGAAGGAGTCATGTTTGCTAAATAATGTAGCTTATTGGAGTATGTATGAAGCTATGGGGGGAAAAGGATCAATGCCTTTTTGGGTTGAAGAAAAATTAGCAGGTACCGATTATATGCATTTTACACCTAAGGGAACTAAAATAATCTCAGAACTTTTTTTTACAGCATTATATCTCGATCTAAAAGAATCTAAAAAGAATGATACTTAAAAAATTACTATTTTTTATTGGTTTACTTTGTTCGCCAATTTTGGCGCAGAATTATCTTATAGACTCAATACAAGATAAATATACTTTTGTGAATTGGAAAGCTAATCAAATAAAGTTAGCGGAAAAGTCACCTATGTTTAAGAAATTATTTCATAAGTTAGATACCATACAGGATGGTAACGAAGAAGATGTACATATATTTCATATGGGAGGATCTCATATACAGGCAGATATATATTCGAATAGATTACGCTCTTATTTGCAGAATATGAGTAAAACAGCAAAAGGGCAACGAGGATTTATTTATCCTTATAGTATGGCTAAAACCAATAATCCAAGCAACTATAAAGTAGAATCAGATGGTAAATGGATGGGGTATAGATGTTCGATCAAAAAAGATAGTGTAGCATGGGGGTTATCTGGGGTAACTGCTGTTTTTAAAGATTCATTAGCGAATATAAATGTTATGGCTAATAATCATAATTATATAGAAAAGATGTATGAATTTAGGTCAATACGGATTTTTTATGATGATTGGAGTAAAGATTATAAAATATCACTTAAGGACTCGACTTTAGTTTCTGATGTGAAAGAAAACAAAGAGGCGCATTTTATAGAATTTTGTCTTTCTAGATCCGTAGAAAATATAGAATTTTGTGTACAAAGAGTAGGAGACCCAGAAACATCAGAATTTCTAATGATGGGTATAGAACTCATTAATGATAATGCAGGAATACAATATACCACTATTGGTACTAATGGAGCAAGTTTTGCTTTCTTTGATAGATGCTCGTATTTTGAAGATCAATTTTTATTATATAAACCTGATTTATTTATAGTTTCGATAGGTACTAATGACACCTATACTCCTGACTTTAACGTAGAAAATTTTAAATGTTATTATGAAGATTTGATTCAGCTTATCCAATTAGCTAATCCAGATTGCGCAATATTACTTACTGTGCCTAATGATTCTTATTATAAAAAAAAATATCCTAACCCAAGAACTAGAATTGCCAGAAAAGTTATTTATGAATTGGCTGAAAAATACCAAATGGCTATTTGGGATTTTTATGAAATTATGGGAGGTTTTAACTCCTCTAGAGATTGGTATAATAATAAACTGATGTATCATGATCGTGTTCATTTTACAGAATTAGGATATCATATTAAAGCAGATTTATTATTACAAGCTTTGGCGCATTCTTGGGAAAAAGAAATGAATCTAGAAACTAACACTATATTGAATCAGATAATTAATGAATAGGGTTAAAGACATATTTTCATTTTCTGAAGATTCTCCATTAATCTTTACACAAGCAAATTTTTGGGTTTTCTTTACTGTAATTTATTTTTTGTATTCCTTGCTATATAACAAAAAGATACTAAGAAGTACATATCTTTTTGTAGTAAGCTTACTATTTTATTATAAGACTAGTGGTTTGTTTATTGGAATACTTCTATTTAGTACTTTAAATGATTTTTTTTTAGGAAAAGCTATTTATATCAGTAAATATAAGATTTTAAAAAAAATATTTTTAATAACGAGTATTACGGTCAATCTTAGTACTTTATTCTATTTTAAGTATGCTTATTTTTTTACAGACTCATACAATAATCTTTTTCAGACAGATTTCGAAGTATTTAACTATCTGGCACATTGGGCGAATACATTCGCAGAAAAAAATTATTTTACAATTGATTCGATAATATTACCTGTAGGAATTTCTTTTTATACGTTTCAGACCATTAGTTATAGTGTTGATATATATAGAAAAAAAGTAAAACCATTAAATTCTATAATAGATTTCGGCTTTTTTGTTAGTTTTTTCCCGCAATTGGTTGCAGGACCTATAGTACGAGCTGCCGATTTTATACCACAAATCAGTAAAAAGATCAGTATTACCAAAGAAGAGTTTGGCAGGGCGGGCTTTATGATTCTTAGGGGACTAATCAAAAAAATGATTTTTGCTGATTTCATAGCCATGAATTTCATGGATCGTGTTTTTGACATGCCCGAAATGTTTTCCGGATTTATAAATATCATGGCAATGTTCGGATATTCATTACAGATTTATGGTGATTTTTCTGGTTATACTGACATCGCAATAGGATTATCTTTGTTAATGGGGTTCAAAATACCAATCAATTTTGATTCACCGTATAAAGCAATACATTGTGGCGATTACTGGAAACGATGGCATATTTCTCTATCTAGTTGGTTAAAAGATTATTTATATATTCCTATCGGAGGTAATCGTAACGGAACTTTTTTTTCTTATGCATTCATTATGGTATTTACATTTCTTGGTGGATTTGCATTATGGGATTATGGAGTTGCTTTAATAGGAGTATCTGTTATTGGGGTACTGCTGATTATTACTTTGTTTTCCTCCACTGTTGCAAAACATTTTAACACGAATGTTAATATTATGATTACCATGTTGATAGGAGGGCTATGGCATGGAGCATCTTGGAAATTTGTGATATGGGGAGGTCTTAATGGTATAGGAATCGTTACATATAAATATTGGCGGTTAATAAGTCCGTATGAGCATTCTAAAGCTTGGTATGCTTTACTTTGGAGAATAGCACTCACATTTGTTTTTATTACATTTACGCGTATTTATTTTAGAGGTAATAGTATGGATCATATTAATAGACTTTATACGCAGATCTTAACTAATATGGATTGGTCTAATGCTCTGAATGTATTATGGGAATATAAATTGGTTTTTATAATTATGTTAATAGGATATATAACGCATTGGTTACCTTATAAAACCAAAGATTGGATTGAAAACCAATTTATTAACAGTAATTTGTTAGTTAAAGCAATTGTTGCTGTTGTAGTAGGAGTTATGTGTTATCAAACATTTGCAGCCGATTTTCAACCTTTTATTTACTTTCAATTTTAATAAATTCTAGAGTTTATGTATTATCGGTTTTGTTTTTTAGCAAATTCATAAGGAAAATGGTATAAAATGGTTATGACAATAACCTATTTGTGTTAATCAGATTTTTTTAATGCTTGCACTCTATACAGTATATCTGTTGATTGTAATACTTTATTTTTTAAGGCAGGGTTAAGATCAGGGTGAGATAAGATAAATTTTTCAAGAATATCCAGGGCTTCTTTAGAAGTGTACAATCCTATGGTATTATCTAGCCAATTTTTCGGAAAAAATATATCACCAGTTTTTTGAATTTCATCTAATAATTCTAAACTAAGTTCAAGGTCTTTAATTGAAAATTTTTGTCGTAAAGGATGATGAATATAGGAGCAAGCAGATAGCACCCAATTTTCTTTTTCTCTATTCTTTGCCTCTTTAAAAGATTTAAAAAATTCGGATCTTACATTTTCATTCTGTGATAAAGCAGGTAAAATAAATTCAAATTCTTCTATTTTATCAGGATTAGTTAATTCGGATTTAGCTTTGTCAAGAATTTCATCCGTTTTACTATGTTCATAAAGTGCTAAAAGTTTAGCTAAGCTAGTGAAATCATTTTCGTTAAGAATTAAATTAGGAATGATAATATCTTTAGTCCAAATACCATATAAATGTTCAATTCCAGAATCTGAGTAAGCAATAGTTTTGTATAAGTTGAATAGTGTTTTTTTTATGTCTGCTGGTTGGTCTTGATTCAGTTTGTTTAATACTATTTTTTCTAATTTAGGTTGATAAATCAAGCGTTGTTCATCTGTTAGAAATTTAGAATATAGAACTTTTAATTTTCCAGAAACCACATTCATAATCATTTTGTTAGATTCTGTATGAAGTGCGTTTTGATAATATTCAAATGCTTTTAGAATTGAAATATATCCTGAAAGTACATTTTCATAGCAATTAATAAAAGAATGCGCCCTAGCTACATCATCTTTGATTGGATCACTAGCAATAAGTTTATCTATATCAATAGGAAAAACGCCATATCCAAATCCATTACTATTATAGAGTATATAATCTGGTTTAGATAGCCCGATGGCTGAAGGTATATTTAACTTTTTGGCATTTAGGTTAATAGGTATTACTTTGCTAGAATCAGAATAAACAAGGGTAATATCGAATATTTGTCCCCATATTTTTTCACTACCGTCTTCCGCTTTTTGTTCGATTTCTAAGGATTTTATTTTATTTTTATTATCATAGGCTATTTTAGAATATATTATTGGTCTACTAGATGAATTTACCCAAATTTTACTCCATTCTTCAATATCCAAAGGGGATTTAGTATCAAGAATACGAATTAAGTCATTCCATTCTGCATTACTATTAGCGTATGTTTTTATATATTCGATAATTCCTTCTCTAAATTTATCTTTACCCATAGCTGCTTCTAATTGACGCATCATTATTGGGGATTTATGATAAATAATGTTGCCATAAAGTGACCCGGCATTTTTTAAATTATCTAAATTTTGTCGTATAGCATTTGTTCCTTTAGTACGATCAACACTATAAGCGCTAGGGTAATGAGATGTTAAAAATTTAAGATTATGATCAACGTCATCAAAAATTGGATTAATAATTTTATCCGCCATAAAATTAGCAAACACCTCCTTTAACCAAACATCATCAAACCATTTCATGGTAACTAAGTTTCCAAACCACATATGGGCAGATTCATGAGCTATAAGTTTTGCTCTAGTTATCTTTTGGTTTTGGGTAGCACTACTGTCTAAAAAGAGTGAAGATTCTTTATATTGTATTGCTCCAACATGCTCCATACCTCCGTATTGGTATCCTGGAATAGAAGCTATATCCAATTTTTTAAAAGGAAAAGAGTAGTTTGTGTATTTTTCGAGAAAATCCATAGATAATTGATGAAGAATAAATATAGAGTCTGTGCTAGCTTTGATTTTTTCCTCATTTGTTTCTCTAAATAACATTTGTTTTAGAATATCATCCGATTTATTACTTGCAGTCTCAAATTCACCTGCTATAAAAGAGAACAAATAAGTGCTCATTTTATCAGATTTTGCAAATTGGTAATGAGTAAAACTATTTTCTTCTTTTTTTGATATTAGGGGGGAAGAAGTAAGTACATTCCAATTTTTTGGAGCAATAATTTTTAAGTCAAATACTGCCTTAATATCTGGTTGATCAAAACACGGAAACAAAGTTCTAGCTCTATCGGGTACTAACAATGTATATAAATAATTTTCATTTCTATTTAGAGACAAATCACCTGCAATAAAATTAATAGTGATGGTATTACTACCTATCAATAGATAATCAGTGTTAATTATAAGGTGTTCTTTCTTATGATTAATAAGGACTTTTGTATTATTAACAGTCAGAGATAGTATGTTTTTTTCGCTTGCTTTAAAGTCTAGCAATAAAGGTTGATTAAGATCATGAATCTCTAAGTTTAATTTTAAATCAGACACTATAGGGCTTTCTTTTTTCAGTGGAATAGTAAAAGATAGTGAATAGTGAACATCTGATATTTGTTGGCTTCTATAAACAGCTAAATCTTTAGGAACACCATCCTCATAGGGCGAATCGATATTAGTATTTTTTTTGCACGATGAAATTGTTGCGATGAAGCTAATTAAATATATTATGTATTTCATTTTTATATTTATTTCCATTTTTATCTTTGAAACCAATTTTTTAAAAATCTAAACTAAGAATTAATTATTAGAATAGGTTTCAAACGAATTTGGTTAAGCTTTTTATACATATCTTTCATATATATAAACAAACCCCTTCGTTATTTTTAAAATCCTTTGGGGGTAATAGGATAATTACCTATGATATGTTTTCCTTTTTCTATAGTCGTTAACCCGACTTTTAGATAAATAACGAAGTTGTTTTTTTGTCACGAAATTATCTAATTCCTTTAACGAACGCATCTATAGTATCTATACCTTTTTCTGTTAAATGTTTTACAAAAGCAGAACCTATTATTGCTCCCTTGGTTGTTTTTGTAGCCTGAGTAAAAGTCTCGTTGTTACTTATTCCAAAACCTACAATTTGTGGGTTTTTAAGATTTAAGGAAGCAATTCGGGAAAAATATTTTTGTTGATCATTAGCAAACGAATTTATAGCACCTGTAGTACTTGTAGAGCTAACCATATATATAAATCCATTAGATATATTATCTATAAAACGAATTCGTTCATCCGATGTTTGTGGAGTTATAAGAAAAACATTGACTAGCCCATATTTTTTAAATATTTTTTGATAGTGTTCTTGATATTCTGCTACTGGCAAGTCTGGGATAATTAGTCCATCAATTCCAATTTCTTGACATTTTGCACAAAAATTTTCTACTCCATACTGCATTATTGGATTAAAGTATCCCATTATGATTAAAGGAATAGAAACGGTTTGCCTAATATTTTTAAGTTGTTTAAAAAGTAATGTAGTAGTCATTCCGTTTTTAAGTGCTATAGTGGAGCTTTCTTGTATGGTTGGTCCATCCGCTAATGGATCACTAAAAGGTAGCCCGATTTCGATCATATCCACACCATTTTTTTCTAAATCTTCTATGATTTGTACCGTATTGGTTAGAGCAGGGTATCCAGCAGTAAAATAGATGGACAGCAACTTATTTTCTTCGATTAATTTTTTATTTATTCTGTTCATTACAGATGATTTTTTTATTATTTATTTTTTTTAGTTCAAAGTATGTATCACCTTAGAGTTCAAAATAATCTATATATGTATTTAAATCTTTATCACCTCGACCTGATAAGTTTACTACTACAATATCATCTGGTTTAAATTTTCTATTATTAAAAATAGCTAATGCATGAGAGCTTTCTATTGCAGGGATTATACCTTCTAATTGCGATAATTGTAGTCCAGCAGTCATGGCATCGTCGTCTGTTATAGAAATAAACTCTGCTCTACCTGTTTTGTATAAGTTGGCATGCATAGGACCAACGCCTGGGTAATCTAATCCTGCTGATATGGAGTAAGGTTCGGTGATTTGTCCGTCTGGTGTCTGCATTAACAAGGTTTTACTTCCATGAATAATCCCTTCTTTACCTAGAACTGAGGTAGCAGCACTTTCGCCTGAATCAATTCCTCTACCAGCGGCTTCTACTGCAATTATTCCGACTTCTGGATTGTCTAAATAGTGATAAAAAGCACCTGCTGCATTACTACCACCTCCTACACAGGCTACTATATAATCGGGGTTTTCTCTTCCTTCTTTTTCTTGGAGTTGTGTTTTTATTTCTTTAGAAATTACGGATTGAAACCTTGCTACCATATCAGGATAAGGGTGTGGTCCTACTACCGATCCGATGATATAATGAGTGTTAACTGGATTGTTAATCCAATCCCGTATGGCTTCATTGGTTGCATCTTTTAAGGTTTTGCTTCCTGATTCTGCAGGTACTACTGTTGCACCTAGCATTTTCATTCGGGCTACATTGGGTGCTTGTCGTTTTATATCGATTGATCCCATATATACAACACATTGGATTCCCATTAAGGCGCAAACCGTTGCTGTTGCTACGCCGTGTTGTCCTGCGCCAGTTTCAGCAATAATTCTATTTTTACCTAGCTTTTTAGCCATTAAAATTTGTCCAATTGTGTTATTTATTTTGTGCGCACCAGTATGACATAAGTCTTCGCGTTTTAGGTAAATTTTCGTGTTATATACATTAGAAAGACGCTCAGCATAATAGAGTGGAGTAGGGCGACCTACATAATCTGTAAGCAGCTGGTTAAACTCTTTTATAAACGAAGGGTCGTTCATGATTTTAATATATTGCGAGCGTAATTCTTCTACATTAGGGTAGAGCATCTCTGGGATATAAGCACCACCAAAATCTCCGTAATATCCTTTTTCGTTTGCTTGATAACTTTCCATAGTTATTTGTAATTATTGATAGACAATAAGTTTTTAAATTCTTTTAAATATTCTGTGTTTTTAAATCCTGGTTTTATTTCAAATTTACTGTTTACATCTATTGCGTGTAGTAATTTGGATTCAGGTCTGTTAAGGAATAATTTAATTTGTGGAATTTCCTCTAATCCGATTCCGCCACTTAATATAAATGGAGTAGGTGAGTTATAACCTTTTAATACATTCCAGTCAAATGTATATCCGTTACCTCCTTTTTCTTTTCCTTTAGTGTCAAATAAAAAATAATCAACACTATTTTCGTAGGGTTTTAAAGTTTTAAAATCAAATTGATCTTTAATAGAAAATACTTTCCATATTTTGATTCTAGTTATTTTTTTGTTTGATGATGATGATGATGATGATGATGATGATGATAATGATGATGATGATGATGATGTTGTTGTTAGTTTGTTTGGGATTGATGATTGTTCTACGAGTTGTTTTAATTTGGTGCAATATATTGGAGTTTCTTCTCCGTGTAATTGTATGATTTCTAGATTATATTTCTTAGTTTTTTCTAGTATAAATTCTATTGTAGAGTCTACAAATACTCCTGCTTTTTTGATGGTTGGCGGAAGTTTAGGTATTTCTCCTTCAAAATTTCTACTAGATTTTTTGTAAAATATAAATCCTAAATAATCAGGTTGTAATGTTGCTACAGCCTGAATATTTTCAGTATACTTCATTCCGCAAACTTTCAATTTCATGAATTTAGATTTTTTATAAATTCTATAGCACTTGCGCCAGGATTTTCGGTTTTCATAAAGTTTTCTCCGATTAAAAACCCTTGATAACCATATTGTTTTAAATCTCTAATAGCATCGATAGTACTGATTCCGCTTTCTGATACTTTTACAAATTCATTGGGGATTAAGGTACTTAATGATTTACTAATTTCTGTACTTACTTCGAATGTTTTTAGATTACGGTTATTTACTCCTAACATATCTAGCGAAGGCATTATAGATTTTTCTAATTCTGTTTGATTATGAACTTCTAATAATACGTCTAGTGATAGGTTTTTAGCGAATTCAGAAAGTGTTTTGATTTCTACTCGGGTTAATACTGCTGCAATTAATAGTATGACATCTGCGCCGTGGGCTTTTGCTTCTAGTATTTGGTATTCGTCTATTATAAACTCTTTTCGTAATATTGGTAGCTGTACAACCGCTCTTGCTAGTAATAGATCGTCTAATGACCCTCCAAAATATTTACTATCTGTTAGTATCGATATTCCGCATACTTCTGCTGTTTGATACCCCAAAGCAACATCTTGTACACTCACTTTTTGGTTGATGACTGCTTTTGATGGTGATCTGCGTTTGTGTTCGGCTATGATGCCAGTATCACTATTGCGCAAAGCGTTTGCTAATGAATTATTTTTTCGATCAAATAATACTGAATTTTCTAATTGACGAATAGGTATTAATTGTTTTTTTAAAGTCACTTCTTTGTGTTTGTCAGCTATTATTTTATCAAGTATGTTCATTATTAGATAGGTAAGGTTAATTTTTGCTTAATTCTATTATTTTTTTTAGTGCTATCAAGCCTTTACCGGATAGTAAGGATTCTTTTGCTTTTCCGAACCCTTCAATAGGTAATACTCCTTCTACAGTAGCTATAGCCATCCCGGCATTAGCACAGACTACATTGTTCTGGGCTTCTGTACCTTTACCATTAAGTATATTCATAAAGATTGCGGCGGATTCTTCTATGGTATCACCACCAAAAATTTCTTCTTGCAATACTGCTTGTACTCCAAAATCTTGAGGCATTAGTATTCTTTCAGTATGATTCGTTATAGTTTTGGTATTTCCAGTTAGCGATATTTCATCATACCCATCTAAAGCATGGACTATTGTGAAATTTTTATCTGTATTTTGGTATAAATACCCATACATTCTTGCTAGTTCTAAATTAAACACACCTACCATTTGATTTTTTGGAAATGTTGGGTTTACCATTGGACCTAACATATTAAAAAAGGTCTTTACTCCTAATTCTTTTCGGATAGGGGCTACGTTTTTCATAGCAGGGTGAAATAAGGGAGCGTGTAAAACACAAATTCCTGCTTGGTCGATGCTACGTTTTAAGAAATCTTTTTCATTACTGAATTTGATTCCCAGATGTTCCATTACGTTAGAACTTCCGCATTTAGAGGATACTCCATAATTACCATGTTTAGTTACTTTTATTCCTGCTCCAGCAGTAACGAAAGAGGATAATGTGGATATATTGAAGGTGTCTTTTCCATCTCCTCCTGTACCACATAAATCAACTGGGTTATATTCGCTGAGGTCTATTGCTATACATAACTCTAATAATGCATCTCTAAACCCTTCTAATTCTTCTAAGGTTATGCTGCGCATCATATATATGGTTAGAAATGCGGCTACCTGGCTTTGATTATATATCCCTTTAGATATGTTTACTAAAGCACTTCTGGCTTCTTCTTTGGAGATAGTTTCGTGATTTATTAATCTATTTAGTATTTTTTTCATTCTAGATTTTTTAGTGTTATTTCCTTTATCTGGAAATGAATTTCATTTTTTAGTAGAGTATATTTATTTGATAAATACTTTACCTTGTTGTGCTGTTTTATTAATTATTAACCCAATTTTCGAGTATTTTTTTTCCATTAGGGGTTAAGACAGATTCTGGATGAAATTGAACACCTCTGATATCTAGTTCTTTGTGTCGTAGGGACATGATTTGTCCGTTTTCGTCATAAGAGGTTACTTCTAAGCAATCAGGCAATCCTTTTTCTGAAACTACCCATGAATGATACCTACCTACATTAAAGTTGTTGTCTAAGCCTTCAAAAAGAAATTCGTCTGACACGGATAGTGTTATATTGGTAGCTACTCCGTGGTATACTTGATTAAGATTGATTAGGGTGCCTCCAAATACTTCTCCAATTGCTTGTTGTCCTAAACATACTCCCAATATGCTTTTGGTGTAAGCATAGGTTTTTATGATATCCTTTAGTAAACCAGCTTCATCTGGTATTCCAGGACCAGGCGAAAGTAATATTTTATCAAAGGGTTCTGCTTCTTCTAGTCGTAATTGGTCGTTGCGCTTTACGGTTACTTGGCATCCTAAATCTTCTAGGTAATGAACAAGATTATAAACAAAGGAGTCGTAGTTATCTATTACTAATATTTTTTTCATATTTATCTTTTTATCCTGTTTAATAAACGGGATGATCTGTTTTTTTAAGAATCAATAGTGGTTTTGTGTTAGGGATAGGAGCTAGCTACCATGTAGCGCGGATAGCTCGACCCGTAGGGTAACACCCTTATATTTCTTCTGCTAATTTTAATGCTTTGGTTAATGCTCCTAATTTATTATAAACCTCTTGTAACTCACTGTCTTCATTGGATTCATTTACTAATCCAGCTCCAGCTTGCCAATGTAATTGATGATTTTTGCTTAAAAAAGTTCTAATCATTATAGCATGATTAAAGTTGCCAGAAAAATCCATGAACCCAATTGCTCCACCATAGAAATCTCGGTTTACGTTTTCGTACTTCTCTATTAATTGCATAGCCATATGTTTAGGTGCGCCACTTAATGTACCTGCGGGAAAAGTGTCTGCTACTACTTGCATGGTAGAAGTATTAGGGTGTTTTTTTCCAATTACTTTGCTTACCAAATGAATTACGTGAGAGAAGAATTGTACTTCTCGATAGGTTTCTACAGTTACATTATTACCATTTCTGCTTAAGTCGTTACGAGCTAAATCTACTAGCATAACATGCTCAGCGTTTTCTTTTTCGTCTATAGATAGTTTTTTGGCAAGTTCTGCATCTTTTTCGTCATTGCCTGTTCGCTTAAAGGTGCCAGCAATAGGATGAATTTCTGTTATGCCATCTTTGACAACTAATTGTGCTTCTGGTGAACTTCCGAATATTTTAAAATCGCCATAATCAAAATAGAATAAATATGGTGAAGGATTGATACTTCTTAGAGCTCTGTATACGTTAAATTCATCACCTTTGAATTGTTGAGAAAAACGTTTTGATAGGACTAATTGGAATACATCTCCCCTTAAACAGTGTTTTTTTGCTAATGTTACTTGTTCTTTATACTGCTTGTCATTAAGGTTAGATGTAGTTTTACCTATAGTAGAGAAATTGTACGAAGCAAAGTTTTTTATGTATAATAAGGATTCGATATCTGCAATATTGTTTTCCTTTTCATAGCAATGTGCAAAAATATATGCTTCGTTATTAAAATGATTAATTGCTATAATGTTTTGGTATACTGCGTAATATAAATCTGGAATATCTAAGGAATCCTCTTTTTTTGTTATTTTAATGTTCTCGAAATAACGAACAGCATCATAGGATATATATCCAAAAAGACCGTTGTTGATAAATTTGAAATCATTTTTTTTGGTTTTGAATTGATGACTGAATTGTTCTATGATCTTTGGGATATTGGTGTCAGGCGTTATTGGAGTTTCTATAGTTTTTTTATCAGGAAAGGTTTGATATATCGTTTCGTTTTTGATTTTAATACTGGCTATTGGATTACAGCAGATGTATGAAAAACTGTTTTCATTTCCTCTATAGTCACTACTTTCTAATAGTAAACTATTAGGAAATCGATCTCTTATTTTTAGGTAAACACTTACGGGGGTAATTGTGTCAGCTAGTATTTGTTTATAATGTGTAGTTAATTGATAGCTCATCTTATGTTTTCTGTATTTTTTGATCTTTATTCCAGTTTTTTTTAAAAATATTATATAAAAAAAGGCTTGTCGTGATTGACAAGCCTTTTATATGTTTACTTAACTATAGGATATGGGCTACCTCACGACTTTTCGTTTTGATAAGACCACCACCATCTTTTTGTTAAGATTAATTTCATTTGTTTTATGTGTTGCGTCAAATATATAAATTTATTATAATTTATCGTAATAATAATTTATATTTTTATAGTAACATCTAGTTCGAATTCATTATCGATTGCTTTGTCACCTAAATTATCAAAGAAACTACCAGATCCGTATTTGATATCGTATTTAGTTCTGTCAATATTTAGAGTAGCGTATGCCAAATCATCTTCTACTGTTAATGTGAAATGGACAGGGTTAGTTTTTCCTTTAATTGTTAAGTCAGCCATGATGTGATATTCTTCATCTGTTTTTTCTGCTGATTTTATTATTAGTTTTGCTGTTTTGTGTTTAGAGGTACCAAAAAAATCATCAGAATTTAAGTGTTCTTCTAGTTTTTTTCTACTATCTGTTTCTTCTATATCTGTAACTGTAAGTGTTGTCATATCTACTACAAATTCTCCTCCAGTAATTTCATCGTTCTCGAAGGTTATGAAGCCTTTGGATAGATTTAATGTTCCTGAATGTGAGCCCGTTAGTTTTTTCCCAATCCATTTAACGGAGCTTTCTGAAGTTTTAACATCTTTTTGCTGGGCAAATAATGTTGTTGTAAGTGTTAGTATAACGACGGTTACTGCTTTTACTATTGTATTCATGTTTTTTTTAAGGTTTAATTGTTTGAATAAAAATATATCCAAATTTAAATAAATAATTAATTAGATAACTAGTTTGTTCTTGTATATTTTTTAACGAAAGTGGTTTGATTTTTTTTACCAAAATCAAAAAAGTTTAAACCACTTCATTTAGTATTCGGCTAAAGTAAAATTATTTTAGTTTTGGGTTTCTTTGTTTTTAAAGCTAAGAATATAGTTTACTATAAATCTTTTATCGATAGTTTGAATTTTTCTGTTTTTTATTTTTGAAAACGAATGTAGTAGTAACTGTTTTTGTGTAAATAATATCAAGATGCGCCTTACTTTTTATGTGGCTATAGGCACAGTATAGTATTTGTTTGATTATGTTAAAACCAGAATTTCATCTTCTGTTTTTATTATTTTGTCGATATTTGTCAGAAAAACCGATATTAATTCTTACAAAACGATAACTGTTTTTAGCTAAAAGTTATAAATCTGTATTAATTCTTTGTTAAAATTAGATTCATTATGTTCAATAATATTATTATTGCTGAAATTAAATAATTAGTAACTAAACTTTAGATACACATGTGTGATATAAAACCTGTTAAAATTCTTTTACTTTATAAAATGCTTTAGTATTTTGGGTATATGATTATTCGGGGTTTATATACTGTATTATTGTTGTTTTTAATTAGTTGTAAAGATAAAAGCAAGGTAGTTCTTAGTTCTACAGATGTTTATAAAAGTAAAGGAGTTGAAATTCCTATTTATAATTTTAAGGATTTTGAACCCTTATTATCTATTGATGATGAGAAAATAAGAATAATCAATTTTTGGGCAACTTGGTGCAAACCTTGTGTTTCTGAGTTACCTTATTTTGAACTAATAAATAGTAAGTATTCTAATAAGGGGGTAGAGGTTATATTGGTTAGTTTAGATTTAGCTGATCAAATAGAATCTAAATTAATTCCGTTTGTAAAGAAACTTAGGATGGAGAGTAAAATAGTTCTATTGGATGATACAGATGCTAATAATTGGATACCTAAAGTCAATGAGAATTGGTCTGGCTCTATACCTGCTACAATTATTTATAAGGGAAATACTTCTTTTTTTTATGAAAAATCACTAACTTATAATGAGTTAGAAAAGGAACTTAAAAAGTTTTTTGAATAGTATAGTAATGTATGTTTAGCAATGCTTATTACTATGTTTTTTAAGCATTAGAGTGTTTAAAAGTTATGTTTGCTAAAATTAAGTTTATAACAGAGATGATTACTGTATTAAAAAATAAAAAATAAGTAAACAGATGAAAACTTTAAAATTTTTAGTTGGAATAGCTGTAGTTATAGCGATTAGTGCTTTTGCATTAAATAGAGTAAAGGGAAATCCAACTGATTTTGGGTATAAAATTGGGGATGTTGCAACTGATTTTGAATTATTGAATGTTGATGACTCTGTAGTTTCTTTGGTTGATTTTAAAGAAGCTAAGGGTTTTATTGTGGTTTTTACTTGTAATCACTGTCCGTATTCTATTGCTTATGAGGATAGAATTATTGAGCTGGATAAAAAATTCAAATCTTTGGGTTATCCTGTAATTGCGATTAATCCTAATACTCCAAAATCTTACCCAGAAGATAGTTTTAGTCATATGAAAATTCGTGCTAAAGAAAAAAAGTTTACCTTTCCTTATTTATTTGATGATGGACAAAAAATATATCCTCAATATGGAGCAATAAAAACGCCACATGTTTATGTTTTAGAGAAAACAGATAAGGGTAATGTAGTTAGATACATAGGAACGGTTGATAATAATTATAAAAATGCAACTGATGCTTCAGAAAAATATGTAGAAGATGCGGTAAAAGCACTATTGAAAGGTGATAAAATACCTGTGGAAATTACTAAAGCAATTGGTTGTAGTATTAAAGCTTAATTTTTTATCTAGGTTAATACTATTATATATATTATAAATATCTTTTATTTGTATAAGTAAAATATACAAGTTTGGTTTTTAATAAATAAAAAAGAATAATGATTGCAGTTGATGTTACCCAAGAAAAATGGGAGGAAAGTATTGCTAAGGATAGTAATGCTATAATTATAGATGTAAGAACAGAGGATGAAGTAGAGGAAGGTTACATCCCTAATATGATTAATATAGATATCGGTTTAGGACAAGGTTTTTTGGATGAATTAGAAAAATTAGATAAAACAAAGAGTTATTATGTGTATTGCCGCTCTGGTTCAAGAAGTGCACAGGCTTGTACATTGATGGGACGAATGGGTTTTAAAAATATATACAATCTCGTAGGTGGTTTTATGAACTGGACAGGGGAGGTTGTAGAATAATGGATTGACAATCTTTAATTTTGAAAAAGTGTTGTTGATAGATTTACTATTAATAAGATATAATAATTATTTTATTTTTTAAGCTATGAGATATAAAACACTTTTGGTAACTCCTCTTCTTTTTTTAGTGTTATTATGCTGTAAAGAGAGTAAAGACTCAGAGATAAAGATTATTACTGTTGAAGAAATGGATTCTTTACTGGATATGGATAAGGTTCAGCTTATAGATGTGAGAACTCCTCAAGAATACAATGAAGGGCATATAAAAGGGGCTATTAATATAGATTTTAGGGATAAAGATTTTGAAAAACAAATTTTAGAGGTCGATAAATCAAAAACTGTTATTGTTTATTGTAAAGAAGGTCTTAGAAGTAGTGAGTGTGCTGATTTTATGAAAAAATCTGGATTTATAAAAATTTATGATCTTAAAGGAGGGATCACCGAATGGGCGTATAGTGGAAAACCTATTACTAATAAAATTAAATAGGTAAAAAATATATTGGATTATAAACATTTGGTTTTTTAATGGAGTACATATAGAAGTGGATTTAAACTTTTTTCAATTTGTTATAAAAAAATGTTTTTTTTATAGTATTTTCGTCTTTTTTCATATAACCTCGTATCGCAACGTATGAAGCGCAAAAAACACTTCAATGGAGTAAAGAATAATTATTTTTCGTCAGAATCAAAAAAGTTTAAACCACTTCATAATTTTGTTCACGCCTCCATTTGTGTTTGTTTTATAAAATTCGTTTTTATTTATAATTGAGTAATTGATTTTTTTTCAAATACAAAGAATGCTAACTTACATTTCTTAGTAGGTACATCCACATTTACTTTTTCTACAACTAAAGTCGATACCTATAGTAAGCATATGGGAACCAGCTGCTTTTGTGGGTTGAATATCTCGTTTACATTTACTAGATATCCATATGCAACATAAAAGTTTGATTTTTTTAGCCCAAGCATAGGAGAAGCTGACAAGGATTTAAAATCTTGATCTACTAAAGATCTTAGACTTACTCCTATCCAATAGTAATCTCCACGACGCATCATTTTTCGAAATTTCAGGTTAAGATCTGCAGGGGACCACCATCTCCTGCAAAACTTTGGTATAATATTGATGGTTCTATTTCTATTTTACTGAATCGGTAGTAAAATGTATATCCAGTGAACATAAAATAATTTTGTAATTTTCGAGGTTCTGTTGGGTTAAAATCATCTATTTTTTTTTGCAATAGGTTAACAATATTTGCACCAATAAAAAACCTCCCCACCCGATATAACATAGCTATATCAAAGTTAGAATTATTTACTTTTACATCATTTAGTCCTTCAGGATTTTTAGGGTCATCAGGATCACCTGTGCTAAAGTCTAATGTTTCTATGCCTAGTTGTGTAAACTTATAACTAAGACCAAAAGATAGGTATTGGTTGCTATAATCACTTACAATCATGCTGGATGAGCAAAGGATAATTGTGCCCCTTTTTGGGTTGTAAAACCATTTTTATCGTTAAATAACATGGCTCCTGCACCTGATCTATCCGATATTCTACCATCTATTGATGGATTGCGTATTTGGGGCGTCTTCTATATTAACCCATTGTTCGAAACTGATTTTAATGACAATCTCCAATCCCTGCATATGCAGAAGAGATTAAATAAGGGTTGTCTGCTATATTGATTTTGTACAGGGGCAAAAAACTCCTGACTATACGTACAAAAACTGAGAAGCGAACAAAGTAATATTATATAATTTTTCATCTAACTTTAGTGTTACAGATATTCAACTATTATTTATTTTTACTATTAATTAACCAATTCTATCTGTATAATGTAAAATGACCCGGAATTTTTCTATCATCTATATCATTAAGAATTATGTAGTACCAGATATTACCAGATGGAACTGCTTTTCCTTGATAAGTACCATCCCATCCTTGTTGTTCTCCTCGACATCGCTCTAGTAACTTACCACTACGATGATAAATATTTACTTCCATATTTATGAAAAAGAATGGATCACTTGGGTTTCCACTTATTTTGTTCTGGATACCAATAGTCATTAATACCATCACCATTTGGAGTAATGTTTTCTATTTTTATATTAATATAAGTTAGTAAAAGTTCTACGGTAGCCTCACAGGCACTAGAATCTAATATACGTATCACATGGTCCCACTTTTTTTCTTATCGAAAACATATTAGAATCGGAGCTCTCTTTCATCATTGTCCTCAAACTGTTAGAAAATGTGTATTCTGCTTCTCCACCTTCTACGCTTATAGTATATTCATTTCTCTTCAGGATTTCTGTTGGTTTAGCGTTTAGATTTTTTAAACCGCGCAATTTCTTTAACCTCTATTGTACCTGCTTCTATATCTTGACTGTCCGTCCAGACGAGTTATATGTGATTTTCCCTGAATAATTACCTGGATTAACAATAAAATCCGCAATGCTCTGTGGAACTCTTAAAAATTTTTTTTTCCTTTCAGTTCATAAATGAGGCTTGTTAGTTTCTGAATCTGGTCCTAATTCAAAATCTACATAGTATACAGTTTCCTGAAGTGTAGAATTAGTTGCACTAATAACTGGGCAGTCTTTTCGATTTCTTAGAGTAGCATCAAGTACAACCCGCTATGGGTCAATAATAATTAGTAGATCTTTTCTACAATCATTAGCATCTATAATGTTTATTTTTAGTTCTCCAGCAGGTAATTCGTCATAATCGAATTTATCTTGTATAAAATCGGCATCATTATTAATGGTTTGTATGGTGGGGTTCCTCCAGTTAGCAGTGACCATAAAAGCCCCATCATTTTTACCTAAAACATCATGATCTGTTTTTACTTCAAGAATAATTATTGTCAGGTTCTTCGATTTCATATTCTCCAATCTGTTGACACCCATTAGAGTCCTGAGCAAGTACTTGGTATTTTCCTTTTTTTAAATCTTCAAAAAGTATGTTCATTTAGTATACCATCAGAGGCATCATTCAAAAAGGATTCTAGGATCTGTAAATGGCTCTTCATTTAAAGCAAAGGAATATCTGTGGTTTACCACCTGATACTTCAATTTTTATGGATCCATTGTCTAATCTGTTACACCTGTTATCGATTCTGCTGTAAAAACGGGTAAAAATCTTCATTTGAGGAATGATAGTAAATGGTATTTCATTTTCATAAAATATTTGTCTGTGGTTACTTTATAATTATATGTACCAGGTTCTAAATCAGTAAATTTACTCGTGTCTTGTGTTTTTGGTCCAAATGTGACACTTACTCCTGTTACAGTGTATGTGTATGGACCTGAGCCTCCTGTGAGATTTGCAAGTTTAATAGTGCCATCATTAGCACCAAAACAACTGATTTCTGCATTGGCTAAATCTAGTTTGATTTTAGTATTGTCTATTGGATTAACTGTAGTCTCCTTTAGTCTTAGCACAATTTTCTACATAAAATTCATAATTTCCTTCTGTTATTCCTATTTTCATAGGAATAACAGAAGGAAATTATGAATTTTATGTAAAAGATGCTAATGGATGTTCCTCTAAGACTAAAGGAGGACTACAAGTTAATCCGATAGACGATATTAAAATCAAACTAGATTTAGCCAATGCAGAAATCAGTTGTTTTGGTGCTAATGATGGCACTATTGATGCCAATCTCACAGGAGGCTCAGGTCCATACACATACACTGTAACAGGAGTAAGTGTCACATTTGGACCAAAAACACAAGACACGAGTAAATTTACTGATTTAGAACCTGGTACATATAATTATAAAGTAACCACAGACAAATCTTGTGAAAATGAAATACCATTTACTATCATTCCTGCAATAGAGTTTTTACCCGTTTTTACAGCAGAATCGATAACATGTAACGGATTAGACAATGGATCCATAAAAATTGAAGTATCAGGTGGTAAACCACCATATTCCTTTGCTTTAAATGAAGAGCCATTTACAGATCCTCAATCCTTTTTGAATGATGCCTCTGATGGTATACTAAATGAACATACTTTTGAAGATTTAAAAAAAGGAAAATACCAAGTACTTGCTCAGGACTCTAATGGGTGTCAACAGATTGGAGAATATGAAATCGAAGAACCTGACGAGATAATTATTCTTGAAGTAAAAGCGGATCATAAAGATGAATCCTGTTTTGGTAAAAATGATGGGGCTTTTATGGTCACTGTAACTGGAGGAACCCCACCATACAAAACCAACATTACTAATAATGATGCCGATTTTATACAAGATAAATTCGATTATGACGAATTACCTGCTGGAGAACTAAAAATAAACATTATAGATGCTAATGATTGTAGAAAAGATCTACTAATTATTATTGACCCTGGGGTTGTACTTGATGCTACTCTAAGAAATCGAAAAGACTGCCCAGTTATTAGTGCAACTAATTCTACACTTCAGGAAACTGTATATTATGTAGATTTTGAATTAGGACCAGATTCAGAAACTAACAACCTTATTTATGAACTGAAAGGAGAACCCGGAACCCCTAACCCTCCACAGAGCATCAATAATACGGGGACTTTTATTGTTAATCCAGGTAATTATTCAGGGAAAATCACATATAACAACTCATCTCAAGGAACAACATGCGAGTATGAAGCAGGTACAATAGAGGTTAAAGAATACAGCGGTTTAAAAAATCTAAACGCTAAACCAACAGAAAATCCTGAAGACCCAAATGAATATACTATAAGCGTAGAAGGTGGAGAAGCAGAATACACCTATTTTCTAACGTTTGAGGACAATGATGAAAGAGAGCTCGATTCTAATATGTTTTCGATAAGAAAAACTGGGACATATTTGATACGTATATTAGATTCTAGTGCCTGTGAGGCTACCGTAGAACTTTTACTAACTTATATTAATATAAAAATAGAAAACAACTTTACTCCAAATGGTGATGGTATTAATGACTATTGGTATCCAGAACAAATAAGTGGAAACCCAAGTGATCCATTCTTTTTCATAAATATGGAAGTAAATATTTATGATCATCATGGTAGATTACTAGAGCGATGTCGAGGAGAACAACAAGGATGGGATGGTACTTATCAAGGAAAAGCACTGCCATCTGGTGACTATTGGTACTACATAATTCTTAATGATATAGATGATAGAAAAATTCCGGGTCATTTTACATTATACAGATAGAATTGGTTAATTGATAGGTAAAAATAAATAATAGTTGAATATCTGTAACACTAAAGTTAGATGAAAAATTATATAATATTACTTTGTTCGCTTACTAGTTTTTGTACGTATAGTCAGGAGTTTTTTGCCCCTGTACAAAATCAATATATAGCAGACAACCCTTATTTAATCTCTTCTGCATATGCAGGGATTGGAGATTGCTGGCAAGTTCGTGGAACTGGTTTCGAACAATGGGTTAATATAGAAGACGCCCCAAATACGCAATCCATATCAATAGATGGTAGAATATCGGATAGATCAGGTGCAGGAGCCATGTTATTTAACGATAAAAATGGTTTTACAACCCAAAAAGGGGCACAATTATCCTTTGCTCATCACATGACTGTAAGTGATTATAGCAACCAATACCTATCTTTTGGTCTTAGTTATAAGTTTACACAACTAGGCATAGAAACATTAGACTTTAGCACAGGTGATCCTGATGACCCTAAAAATCCTGAAGGACTAAATGATGTAAAAGTAAATAATTCTAACTTTGATATAGCTATGTTATATCGGGTGGGGAGGTTTTTTATTGGTGCAAATATTGTTAACCTATTGCAAAAAAAAATAGATGATTTTAACCCAACAGAACCTCGAAAATTACAAAATTATTTTATGTTCACTGGATATACATTTTACTACCGATTCAGTAAAATAGAAATAGAACCATCAATATTATACCAAAGTTTTGCAGGAGATGGTCGATCTACTGCAGATCTTAACCTGAAATTTCGAAAAATGATGCGTCGTGGAGATTACTATTGGATAGGAGTAAGTCTAAGATCTTTAGTAGATCAAGATTTTAAACCCTTGTCAGCTTCTCCTATGCTTGGGCTAAAAAAATCAAACTTTTATGTTGCATATGGATATCTAGTAAATGTAAACGAGGTGTTACAACCCACAAAAGCAGCTGGTTCCCATATGCTTACTATAGGTATCGACTTTAGTTGTAGAAAAAGTAAATGTGGATGTACCTATTAAGAAATGTAAGTTAGCATTCTTTGTATTTGAAAAAAAATCAATTACTCAATTATAAATAAAAACGAATTTTATAAAACAAACACAAATGGAGGCGTGAACAAAATTATGAAGTGGTTTAAACTTTTTTGATTCTGACGAAAAATAATTATTCTTTACTCCATTGAAGTGTTTTTTGCACTTCATAGCAGCGATACGAGGTTATAAAAAGACGAAAATACTATAAAAAGAACATTTTTATAACGAATTGAAAAAAGTTTAAATCACTTCTATATGTACTAATAAAAAACCAAATGTTTATAATGCAATTATGTTTTTTACCTATTAAATTTTATTTAGTAATAGGTTTTCCACTATACGCCCATTCGGTGATCCCTCCTTTAAGATCATAAATTTTTATAAATCCAGATTTTTTCATAAAATCAGCACACTCACTACTTCTAAGACCTTCTTTACAATAAACAATAACAGTTTTTGATTTATCGACCTCTAAAATTTGTTTTTCAAAATCTTTATCCCTAAAATCTATATTAATAGCCCCTTTTATATGCCCTTCATTGTATTCTTGAGGAGTTCTCACATCTATAAGCTGAACCTTATCCATATCCAGTAAAGAATCCATTTCTTCAACAGTAATAATCTTTATCTCTGAGTCTTTACTCTCTTTACAGCATAATAACACTAAAAAAAGAAGAGGAGTTACCAAAAGTGTTTTATATCTCATAGCTTAAAAAATAAAATAATTATTATATCTTATTAATAGTAAATCTATCAACAACACTTTTTCAAAATTAAAGATTGTCAATCCATTATTCTACAACCTCCCCTGTCCAGTTCATAAAACCACCTACGAGATTGTATATATTTTTAAAACCCATTCGTCCCATCAATGTACAAGCCTGTGCACTTCTTGAACCAGAGCGGCAATACACATAATAACTCTTTGTTTTATCTAATTTTTCTAATTCATCCAAAAAACCTTGTCCTAAACCGATATCTATATTAATCATATTAGGGATGTAACCTTCCTCTACTTCATCCTCTGTTCTTACATCTATAATTATAGCATTACTATCCTTAGCAATACTTTCCTCCCATTTTTCTTGGGTAACATCAACTGCAATCATTATTCTTTTTTATTTATTAAAAACCAAACTTGTATATTTTACTTATACAAATAAAAGATATTTATAATATATATAATAGTATTAACCTAGATAAAAAATTAAGCTTTAATACTACAACCAATTGCTTTAGTAATTTCCACAGGTATTTTATCACCTTTCAATAGTGCTTTTACCGCATCTTCTACATATTTTTCTGAAGCATCAGTTGCATTTTTATAATTATTATCAACCGTTCCTATGTATCTAACTACATTACCCTTATCTGTTTTCTCTAAAACATAAACATGTGGCGTTTTTATTGCTCCATATTGAGGATATATTTTTTGTCCATCATCAAATAAATAAGGAAAGGTAAACTTTTTTTCTTTAGCACGAATTTTCATATGACTAAAACTATCTTCTGGGTAAGATTTTGGAGTATTAGGATTAATCGCAATTACAGGATAACCCAAAGATTTGAATTTTTTATCCAGCTCAATAATTCTATCCTCATAAGCAATAGAATACGGACAGTGATTACAAGTAAAAACCACAATAAAACCCTTAGCTTCTTTAAAATCAACCAAAGAAACTACAGAGTCATCAACATTCAATAATTCAAAATCAGTTGCAACATCCCCAATTTTATACCCAAAATCAGTTGGATTTCCCTTTACTCTATTTAATGCAAAAGCACTAATCGCTATAACTACAGCTATTCCAACTAAAAATTTTAAAGTTTTCATCTGTTTACTTATTTTTTATTTTTTAATACAGTAATCATCTCTGTTATAAACTTAATTTTAGCAAACATAACTTTTAAACACTCTAATGCTTAAAAAACATAGTAATAAGCATTGCTAAACATACATTACTATACTATTCAAAAAACTTTTTAAGTTCCTTTTCTAACTCATTATAAGTTAGTGATTTTTCATAAAAAAAAGAAGTATTTCCCTTATAAATAATTGTAGCAGGTATAGAGCCAGACCAATTCTCATTGACTTTAGGTATCCAATTATTAGCATCTGTATCATCCAATAGAACTATTTTACTCTCCATCCTAAGTTTCTTTACAAACGGAATTAATTTAGATTCTATTTGATCAGCTAAATCTAAACTAACCAATATAACCTCTACCCCCTTATTAGAATACTTACTATTTATTAGTTCAAAATAAGGTAACTCAGAAACACAAGGTTTGCACCAAGTTGCCCAAAAATTGATTATTCTTATTTTCTCATCATCAATAGATAATAAGGGTTCAAAATCCTTAAAATTATAAATAGGAATTTCAACTCCTTTACTTTTATAAACATCTGTAGAACTAAGAACTACCTTGCTTTTATCTTTACAACTAATTAAAAACAACAATAATACAGTATATAAACCCCGAATAATCATATACCCAAAATACTAAAGCATTTTATAAAGTAAAAGAATTTTAACAGGTTTTATATCACACATGTGTATCTAAAGTTTAGTTACTAATTATTTAATTTCAGCAATAATAATATTATTGAACATAATGAATCTAATTTTAACAAAGAATTAATACAGATTTATAACTTTTAGCTAAAAACAGTTATCGTTTTGTAAGAATTAATATCGGTTTTTCTGACAAATATCGACAAAATAATAAAAACAGAAGATGAAATTCTGGTTTTAACATAATCAAACAAATACTATACTGTGCCTATAGCCACATAAAAAGTAAGGCGCATCTTGATATTATTTACACAAAAACAGTTACTACTACATTCGTTTTCAAAAATAAAAAACAGAAAAATTCAAACTATCGATAAAAGATTTATAGTAAACTATATTCTTAGCTTTAAAAACAAAGAAACCCAAAACTAAAATAATTTTACTTTAGCCGAATACTAAATGAAGTGGTTTAAACTTTTTTGATTTTGGTAAAAAAAATCAAACCACTTTCGTTAAAAAATATACAAGAACAAACTAGTTATCTAATTAATTATTTATTTAAATTTGGATATATTTTTATTCAAACAATTAAACCTTAAAAAAAACATGAATACAATAGTAAAAGCAGTAACCGTCGTTATACTAACACTTACAACAACATTATTTGCCCAGCAAAAAGATGTTAAAACTTCATAAAGCTCCGTTAAATGGATTGGGAAAAAACTAACGG
>CAVYIL010000239.1:0-5751 GCA_963768325.1 uncultured Flavobacteriaceae bacterium
ATTCCAGTACTGCTTTTGCTGATTTTGTAATTCCAATATTTTCCTCTTCAGTTAATTCTATTTCTATTATTAGCTCAATCCCTTTCTTTCCCAGCTTCACCGGTACACCTATAAATAGTCGACCTATACCGTATTCACCCTCGAGATATGCAGCGCAGGGTAAAATTTTCTTTTTATCTTTTTAAAATAGACTCTGCCATTTCGACTGCTGCGGAGGCTGGTGCATAATATGCACTTCCTTTTTAGAAGGGATACTATTTCAGCACCGCCATTAGCAGTACGATCAACTAATGCTTTAATTCTATCTTGTGTTATAAGCTCAGTAATCGGAATTCCAGCTACCGTTGAATATCGAGGAAGCGGCACCATTGTATCGCCGTGTCCACCCAAAACAAATGCGTGTGTGTTTTCAACAGAAACATCCAACTCCATTGCTATAAAAGCCCTGAACCTGGCTGAATCTAAGACACCTGCCATTCCTATAACTCTATTTTTTGGAAATCCACTCGCATTGTAAGCGACATGACACATAGCATCCAAAGGATTACTCACAATAATCAGGATCGATTCTGGAGAATATTTAGCAATTTGTTCAGTTACATTTTTAACAATCCTAGCATTTGTGCTAATTAAATCATCTCGACTCATTCCAGGTTTCCTAGGAATACCAGCTGTTATGATTACAATATCAGAATTTGCTGAATCCATAATTATTAGTTCCTAAGAATGAGCATCATGCTTTTCAATTGGTGCAGCTTCGGTTAGATCTAGAGCTTTTCCCTGAGGAATTCCTTCGATTATGTCAATTAGAACAACATCACAAAGTTCTTTTTCGGCAAGACGCTGAGCTGTGGTTGCACCAACATTTCCAGCACCTACAACGGTAACTTTCTTTTCCATATATTCTCCATCTTTGTAATTAAGGTTTATTTTCTCATTTTTAGCATACTCTCTTTTGAGATTCTTCTTATAATTAAAAGCAGTATTCTTTAATTTATTAACTTATACACAAAACTAACGGAGGAAAAAAATAACACAAAAGAAACTACACATAAATAAAATAAAAAACAAAGTTGCAAAAAAACATTTTTAAGAGGTTATTACTAAATGGATATAAGAAAAATTTAAATTTGGCAAGTAATGGAAAAAAAATAATAAACTTTCATATCAAAGAATAATTTATCAAATAATAGAAAATACTTTAAAATAAGGACTGCTGTACTTTTCCTGTTGAGTTCTTGTAATAATAATGTATACTTAATACTTAATAAACGATCAAATATTGTAAATCACCCTGGTGAATTGTGTTGTCCTGGAGGAAAAGTCTCTCCCTTAATAGACTTGCTTATTAGTAAAATACTTAAGCTACCTTGTACACCTCTTAGCAGCTGGTCTAGCCTGAAACAATTGAGTCATAGTAATAATGAAAAAATTAGCCTTCTTTTCTCCACTGCACTTAGAGAAAATTTTGAGGAAATGAAGCTCAATCCATTTGGAATAAAAATGATAGGTATTCTACCAGCGCAACATGTTAGTGTAACTGATATAAATATCCAACCTTTTGTTTGCTGGATAACTAAGCAAAAAAAATTTTTTGCTAATAAAGAAGTGAATAAAATTGTAAAAATTCCACTTTCATCACTATTTATGGAAAACAATTATACCACATACAAAATAGAAAAGTCGACAATTACACTTGATACTTCTAGGATTAAAGCAAAAAAAAATCCATGTTTTATCCACTATGAAAACGGGGCAAAAGAAATATTATGGGGTGCTACTTATAGAATTACGACTACATTTCTTAAGATAGTCTTTGATTATTCCAAATTTACTACTGACAATATACCAGAATTAAAAAATAAATAAAAAGAGGGTGTTGCATAACTATTTGTTATTTAGTTCTTAACTATCTGATATTTCTAATAAAAAGTATCTATTAAAGTTAATTTTTATTCAAATAGCTAAATCATTTGAAATAATTAGAAATAACTTCTATTATGCAACACCCTCAAATTATATTTTGAGATACTACAAATAAAGAGTTACTTTTTTAGGGTCTGTCTTCAAAATCGAATCCATACCATTGTAAAAGCTAATAAAATCATTGATCTAAAGTTCTCAGCCAGTTTTTCATAACGAGTAGCTACTCTACGGTAGTGTTTGATTTTGTTGAATAAACACTCAATAAGATGTCTTTCTTGATAGATGTGTTTGTCATAAACACGCTGAACTTTATTGCTTTTCCGTGAAGGTATTACTGTTTCTGATCCCATAGCTTCAATAAACTCAACAATTTCTTTTGAATCGTATCCACGATCCGCCAGAACATAAGTTGAAGTTACACCTTCTAAAAGTTCAATAGCTGGAATGCTGTCGTGTACGTGTCCGCCGGTAAGAGTAATTTTTAATGGAAAACCAAGGGCATCAGCCACAACATGGATTTTTGTAGTAAATCCACCACGAGATCGACCTAATGCCTGAAATTGCTGCCCCCTTTTGCTCCAGCTGCATGTTGATGTGCTTTTATGACTGAACTATCTATCATACTGGATTCATTGTCATAGTTTATTTTAAAATGATCAAAAAGTTTATCCCATATCCCTTGTTTTGACCAACGACTGAACCGTGTATAAACACTTTTCCAGCAATCATAGCACTTAGGTAAATCACGCCATGGTGCACCTGTTCTCAATATCCATAGAATTGCATTTACCATGGATCGATTATCTTTTGCAGGTCTACCCCGTCTACCAGTTTCAGCAGGAAGGAAAGTCTTAACCATACTCCATTGTTTGTCTGTAAGTTCCATTCTTTGTTCATTCATGATCTAAAATTATAAAATTAAGGAGTTAAAATCAACAATATAATTGATTTTGAAGACAGACCCTAGACAAAATGAGATTTATGACTTATAAAGAAGTTTAAATACTAAAATATTTATTAAATTTGTTGGTCGTTTATGTAAAGATCTCAACCGTAAAATATTTATAATTTTAGATAATTTAGCAGTTCATCATAGTAAAAAATTTACAAAATGGTTACAAAAAAGAAAAGATAGAATAGAGGTTTTTTATTTGCCTTCATATTCACCAGAATTAAATCCAGATGAGAGATTAAATCGTGATCTTAAAACTCATTTTCATTCTGGACCAATAGTAAAAAATAAAAAAGAATTTAAAAACAAAGTTGTTTCTTATCTGAAAAGTATACAAAGAAGACCATATCGTATCAAAAATTATTTTAATTCCAAAAATGTAAAATATGCGGCTTAAACAACTATTTTACGCACTGATTAAGAAGTTCAAAAAGTTATAAATTATGTGTAAAAATAAGGCAGAGGTAATTTGTTGTTTCCTATGTAGGAATACTCTTTCTATACTTAAATATATTTAATGTAATTCTTTATTTTTGAGTTTAGTATAATCTTTAAAGAAGGAGCACTGTAGAAAAAATACATATTATTCTTATATGTATCAAGAGGAGGGGGGAATGATAAAAAATGAATGATTACTATGATAAAATATTTTCTAGAAAAATACTTGATAAAATATTTTCAAAAGACCGTATGGATAGTTTTTTTACTGCACTACTAGGTGATTCAACAGAGGGAGCTTATGAGATAAGTCTTTCATATCTAAATTGTTCAGAAAATAGACTTGAATTTGAATTTAGATTAAAACAACGTGCTGGGAAAATGCCTGAGTTGTAGCCTTACTTATGGACTCCCTACTGTTTTTATGAAACACCCAATCATAAACATTAAGGAGATAGTAGAAAAAATAAGCTCGACAAAGATGTTACTCCAAAGAACTGGAAATTAGGTAAGACTATAGAAAAATCTAAAGAGTTACATGCTGTGCCTCTTATCATTGAATTTATAAAAAATTAAAGAAATTAATGCATAAAACTAAAGAACCAATGGCAGTCTAAGTTGGAACTGCCATTGGTTCTTTGGTGCCTAGGGCCAGAATCGAACTGGCACGAAGTTAAACCCCGAGGGATTTTAAGTCCCTTGCGTCTACCAATTCCGCCACCCAGGCATAATCTTTTTTTAAGATAATTACAAGATTATCTTATAGAGCTAATGTTTTACTATATACCTTCAGGGCACACCCCTACCAGATCTAAAAGCAGATGTCAACTAAGTAGATAGCTGAAAAGTAATTAATCATTATTAGAGGGTGTTGCATAATTCCTAACCGATTGTTATTCTTTCAATAACACCATAAATCAACCCAAATAATATTTTTGATTGCAAATAAAATTAATTTAATCTAATTTCAAAGTGTATTGTAGACAGAATAGTTATTTTGAATAAACACAATTACTTGAAATTACAATACAAATTGACTAATACAATCATAAATAGAGGTTGTGTCCATATAATGCTGTAAATTCGTGAATGGTTTAAAATTAAAATAGAAAAAGCCATCACATTCCGTTATTAAAATTTAGCAATTTCAAAAAAACAAACGGAGGTAGTGATGGCTCAATATGAAGTTAAGATAGATGAACAAGATATTGCAAGTCTTCTTTTTAAAGACGAGGGATTAAAAAAGCTGGTTGAGGCTATCTTGAATCAAATTCTTGAGGCTCAAATGACAGAACATATTGGTGCCCAAACATACGAACGTAGTAAAGATCGTAAAGCTTATCGTAATGGCCATAGAGTGCGTAAACTTTATACAAGAGTGGGACCATTGAGACTGTTGGTACCTCAAACCAGAGACGGTCAATTCAGCACTTCATTATTCAAGAGATATCAACGTAGCGAACAGGCCTTTGTATTGGCATTAATGGAAATGTATTTAAATGGAGTTTCAACCCGTAAAGTTACAAAAATAACAGAAGAACTTTGTGGAGTAAGTTTTTCAAAATCTACAGTTAGTGATTTATGTCTTGAGCTTGATTCTAGGGTTGATGCTTGGAATAATAGAGCTTATTTGAAAAGAAGATATCCCTTTGTAATTGTTGATGCTTTAATTATTAAAGTTCGTAAAGAACTTGGGGTTGTTCCAATAAGTGCTCTTATAACTATCGGCATAACTACTGAAGGTTACAGGGAAATTCTTGGAATTAATATTGGTGATAGTGAAAGCGAAGCTACTTGGCAAGAAACATTTGAGCAATTAAAATTTCGTGGTTTAAAAGGTGTTGACTATGTAATATCGGATAATCATTTTGGTTTAGTAAAAGCACTAAAACGTAATTTTCAAGGGGTCTGTTGGCAAAGATGTCAAGTTCATTTTCAACGTAATGTATTATCTGTTACACCAAGAAAATATCGTGATGAAATAGCACAAATTTTAAAGAAAATTCTTAAAGCAGATAGTCAAGCTGAAGCCAGAAAAATATTCACTGAATCATCTGATATTATCCAACAAAAAAGTACTAAAGCTACAGATATTCTTGAAAGAGGTTTGGAAGATGCTATAGCCGTTTTAAAGTTGCCTGATAAGTATCGTAAGCGGTTACGTACAACCAATATGATCGAGCGTCTTAATGAAGAAATTAGACGTCGTGAAAAAGTAATTCGTATATTTCCAAATGAAGAATCTGCACTAAGATTAATTGGTGCTTTGCTAGTGGAACAGCATGAAAAATGGATTACTGATCAAAAATATTTTAATATGGACGAATATCTACAATGGAGAAAAATAGAAAAAAGTAAGCAACCTCAGAATATTACCTTTTTAAGGAAATGAAAAAATAGCGGATTTGAATTTACAGCACTTTTTGGACTTGACC
>CAVYIL010000240.1:0-3914 GCA_963768325.1 uncultured Flavobacteriaceae bacterium
ACTTTAACTCATTAAACAACCAGTGAAATTTGAAGGAGAAATTGTTACAGAAGATGTAACCTGTAATGGCGAAGGCGATGGTAGAATAATTATAACCGCAGTTGGTGGGGTTAAAGACTACGTGTATTCTTTAATAGACGGAGATAATAAAGACGTTTATACATTTGTAGAAGACGGTGTAGATAGCGTCTTAGAAAAACACATTTTTGACAACCTAAGACCAGACACCTATAGTGTTAAGATATATGACAGTAAAGGATGTCCTATTGTTCTAGATAACCTTGTTATAAAAGAACCAACAGCTATTTATGCCAATGTTAAGGTAAAAACACCAGAGACATGTGCAGAATATGTGGATGGAACGGCTACAGTAACTATAAAAGGAGGAATCCCCGGATACTATTGGAGCTTAACAGGAGAGGATGCAAGTTATAAACCCGTTGATGACCCAGATAACTTTGTTATTAAGGATCTTCCTAGTGGCACAACAACCGTGTTTATTAGAGACACCAACAACAAGAATAAATGCGAGTATGCATTAGATATTAAAATTAGCGAAGGAGTAAAGTTAGGCGCTAGATTGTTAGACAAAATGGACTGTCCTGTGTATGATCCCGCAACCGGAAGAACATCCGAAAGCCCTACTTATCATGTAATGTTTGCTCATGGAATAGAAAGCCAAAAAGAGGACATTATATACATACTTGAAGGAATAAACGGAACTCCTGACCCATATTACAAAACGAATAACACAGGAATATTCGAAGTTGGAGCTGGAGAGTATAAAGGTACACTATTACACGAGTCTGGTTGTGAAGTATCTGTAGGAACCATAAAGGTCAAAGAATATGAACCATTATCGATACCTGTTGCTCGCCATACAGGAAACCCTGACGACCTTAATGAGTATGAAATTGTTGTTAAAGGAGGTAGTGAAAGGTATGTATATTATGCTGCTTTAAACAATGGATTAGAGAGAAGATTAGAATATAATAAATTCTCTATACGAGAAACAGGAGCGTATCTTTTACATGTCATAGACTCCAAAGGATGCGAAACTTGGCAAGTACAGCTATTGACTTATATTAATATACGTATACCCAACTATTTCACACCAAATGGAGACGGAACCAATGATTGTTGGTATCCAAAACAGATAAGCCCAGACCCTAATGACCCTTTTTATTTTACTAAAATGGAGGTAAAAGTTTTTGACCATAAAGGTAGGTTAATTAAGCGATTTAAAGGAGAACAAGAAGGTTGGGATGGTATATATAATGGCACAGAACTGCCCTCAGGAGACTACTGGTATTCCATTATTATTCATAATGTTGATGACAAAGAATTTTCAAGTCATTTCACCCTATACAGATAAAACTTATTGATTGATTAAAAAAACAAAACAAGTTAAATGTCTGTAATATTAATAGATAGATGAAAAAAAACATATTATTATTTGGTCTGTTGATTAACTATTGTGTAGTAGCACAAGAGTTTTCTGCCCCAATACAAAACCAGTACATAGCAGACAATCCTTTTTTAATCTCAGCGGCTTACGCTGGGATTGGGGATTGTTGGCAGGTACGCGGGACTGGTTTTGAGCAATGGATTAATATAGAGGATGCGCCCAGCACACAATCGTTATCTGTTGATGGTAGAATTTCGGATCGATCAGGGATCGGAGCTGTGTTATACAATGATAAGAACGGATTTACATCTCAGAAGGGTGTGCAATTGTCTTTTGCACATCATTTAACGCTAAGTAGCTATACCAATCAATATCTTTCTTTCGGATTAAGTTATAAATACACACAGCTAGGGATTTATACAGCAGAGTTTAGCACTGGTGACCCAGATGACCCCATGAACCCAGAAGCTCTGTCTAATGTTAATGTAAATAATTCTAACTTTGATATAGGCGCGTTATATCGTTTGGGAGGTTTCTTTTTTGGAGCGAATATCGTTAATTTGTTACAAAAAAAATTAGACGACTTTAACCCAGTAGAACCACGCAAACTACAGAACTATTTTCTGTACACGGGTTATGTCTTTTATAACAGGTTTAGTAAAATAGAGCTAGAACCATCACTTTTATATCAAAGTTTTGTTAGTGATGGACGATCTACCACAGACTTTAACCTAAAAGCTCGTAAAATGCATAGAGGGGACTATTATTGGGCGGGTTTAAGCCTAAGATCGTTGGTGGATCAGGATTTTAAACCATTATCTGTATCGCCTATGTTAGGACTTAAAAAAGAAAATTTTTACATAGCCTATGGGTATCAAATTAATGTAAACGAGGTACTACAACCAACTAAAGCAGCAGGATCTCATATGATTACAATTGGTTTTGATTTTGGATGTAGAAAAAGTAAATGTGGATGTACTTATTAAATAAACCAGAAAGCTATTAAAAAAGTTGTTTTTGGAGAGGGAGGTGCTGAAGAAAAAAAGTATTATTAAATTTGCCAAACTATTAATAAGGGAAACAAATAAAATGTACTCTAAAGCACCTAAACCCGTTACAGTAACAGAGGCAATAAAAAAAATGGAGTATTATTGTGCTTATCAAGAACGATGTCACAGAGACGTATTGCAGAAACTAAAGACGATGAGTCTTATTCCAGAAGCTAAAGAAAAGATTCTATTACATCTATTAGAACACAATTTTCTTAATGAAGAACGTTTTGCCAAAAGCTATTCTAGAGGTAAGTTTGTGATTAAAAAATGGGGAAGGCAACGAATTATAAGAGAATTAAAAAACAAAGAAATTTCTGCATACAACATAAAAAATGCATTATTAGAAATACCTGAGGCTGATTACATGAGTACTTTTCATGAGTTGGCCGAAAAAAAATGTAAATCCATACAAGAGTCTAACGCCTTTAAGAAAAGAAAAAAACTAATGGATTATCTTGCTTATCGAGGATGGGAAACGCATCTGATATATGAGAAAGTGCAAGAATTGATACCTTAAAAACAAACGATTAGTAATTAAACTTATTGATTTTGTGGGTTCTGTTTATTGCTGTTTTGTTTTTGTATTCCATCCATTTTTGCCCCCTTATTTGACGCATTACATTGTCAAAATGCCGCATAATAAAAAAATTATAGATTCCCTTTGCTAGATTTAGTTTTTGTCTAGGAAGTGAACGAATACTCATAGAAAACGGGTCACATAAAAAAGTTGGGGAGAATCCTTAAGTTTGCATAAAAAATGGAATGAATTTTTCAATAATTTCTTCAATTTTGCCAGAAGGACTATTAACTCATTTTGATATTGTTGATTTTAAAGAATTATGACTATCCGTTACTAATACCAAGTTGTTTCTAAAGCTGCAATCATAAGTCTATCAGAAAGTTTATTTCCAAAATATCTTCGGTTGAATTTATAACAAAATTCATCTAAATAGTTTTGAAAATATTGCTGATTTATACAATTATGATGAATCCCCACAAGCACTTTTTTGGCATTACTTATTGTTCTATTCACCCAAGGAAACACTTTTTCGGATTTTGTTTTATTGGGTTCTATTACGATACTGTGATTTACTATTTTTTCTTTTAATTTAGCATATCCTTTATATCCATCCGTTAAAGCAGATGCTGTTTTATTTACTGATTTTTCAACCACTTTATTAATACTTTCTGCTTTCAAATCCTCCATCACTACCATTTTTAAATAACCTACTTTTCTGTTAGGTTTACCTTTTTTAGGTGCTTCAATACTAGGTTCGGATTCGACCATAACTAATACTTTAGCCTGCCTTTCGCTTCCTCTTCCGCGTTTATTGGGGGTAGTATCTTTATTGGTTTGCTCCGATTTTTCTTTAAGAACATCTTTATTGTCGACTCTTTCAAAAAAACCTTCATCAAATTCTATACAGCCATTTAATTCATATTTCGCTTCTCTT
>CAVYIL010000241.1:0-9643 GCA_963768325.1 uncultured Flavobacteriaceae bacterium
AGAAAATGAATTTGGGAAGGATGATTTAGGAAGAGATAAAGCATTGTTTGATGGATATTTTTATGATCGATATTTTGCAAAAGACCAATATGATGAAAGTGTTTATAAGAAATTAAAAGGCAAGGTATTTGATGCAATTTCTTATGCAGCACCATTAGTTGGAGGAGCGCTAAGTGCGTTAAATGATGCACTAAAAGATGATGCAAAGACCTTTTATAAAATAGGGAAACATATTTATGAAGGAAGGGTAGATAAAGCCATAGAAGATTGGTTTGTTGGTGAAGGTACATTGATAAAAGACATAGCTTTAGATATAGCTTCGGCATTTGAGAAAGAAGCAGAACAATTAAAACATCTTTTTGATACCGCATTCGGGAAATCAGAAGCTCAATTTAATGATCATCAGAGTGAATTATATAAACTTAGAGATGAAGACGAATCTAAAAACCCAAGAAAAGTATATCATATAACGTTGCAGGATGATTTTTTTGCACTAACGCCATATGGTGGGGCTCAAGTTGCTATTTTTCAGAAAAATAATTTAATACCCGGAGAATGGACAGTAAGCGATGAAGGTGTTATTCTAACGAGTAAGTTTTTTACATTCGAATCAGGAGATAATTTTGTAGCACTATTGGATGAGGTCACCAATTTCTTATACGTATACAGTTGGGATGGTCATATTTGGAGCGGTCAAATGATGCACCTAAAAACGAATTTTGATAAACAAATAATCTCTACTACTAAAGATGAGATAGAAAATGCATTTGATTCTGTATTTCCAAAATCAGGAGAAAAGCCTGAGGAAAAACTCAATCATCGATCAGCTATCAGTGCCAAGAATAATTTGATAGTTGCTGCAATAACCGATTCTCATGGGGTTAATGTGGAGGTTAACTTGATCCACCATGATGAAAACATGAATTGGATAAATAAAGGCAAACAGCTGAATAAGAAAGCAGCATTTATAGAGGATAAGAAAAAACAGCATAACAATCTGGATATTACCAGAATACCTATTATATCTTCTTTATTAGGAAATGATGGTAAAATAGACCTTAAAGTCGGAAATAGTTTTGCAGCACTACAGACATATGATAATTTAGATAAAAACCTACCAAGTGCTGGTGATATACCTATAATAGGAGATCTACTAAAAGGGTTAACTTCCGATCTAAAAAAGATTAACAGTACATATGGAATTGTGTGGGACGAAAATTACGAAAATATCGAAATAGTCCATTTACATACAGCAACAGGTCAAGAGGCAATAGAGACTTTTATTGTAGGGGATGTTATCAATAAGATAGGTAAATCTCATAGCTTATTAGTGGGTTCTAACGACGTATTAGCTCCCGATGATGGAATTAATTATACTTTTAGATACTCAGGAAATAGATTTGTTACCCAAAAGTTTGAATCCCCATATTATACTAGTGGTTTCTCTAATGATGTTACCACATCATTGGTAAAGAGTAATGGAGGAATAACCAAAAACCCACAGTTTCATCAATATGATCCCAATACACAAAGTTGGGCGTTGATACAAAATGCATCTAATGAACACATCAAAACATCGGAGTTTATAGATGAAGCGATTAATGTATCTGTAGAAGTATTAAATATCCTAGTAACGGTGGTTACAGCTGTTATTCCAGGTTTAGGCGAAGCCGCAGCAGCAGCAAAAGTATTAGGGGTTATTGATAGAGCAGCAAATATAGCAGGAATGGCTAGTATAGTTATGGGACCAGTATCCAAAGAGTTAGTAAAAGACCTTATGGGTACAAACCATAAAAGCACCTCTATAGCCAATAATTACATATCTGTACAAGGCAAATTATTTCACAGACAACCTGATGGAAGTTGGAAACAAGTTACTAAAGACGATGAGTTTGGTTTAAAGGAAGGAACAAAACTAGTTGGAGGTACTAATAACATAGTCAATAACTATATACCGTATACGCTTAAAACAAGCAAAGGCATAGAAAACCACATTAAGCTACTACGTAATGGTGAAGTGTATGAGTCTTTGGTCATGCCTGCTAATAATAGAATAGTTAGACAAGATTCTATAACCTCAACTATTGGATCAGGAGCTTTTGTAAGTTATGGTCCTGTAGGAGCTAATGGATATGTAAAAAGGAATGAGTATTTAGATAAGTTTCAGCCAGAAATTAAATCCTCATCACAAGAACGAAGTAGAGACATGCGCCCAGCATATAATCAAGCAACAAAGGTTACATTACATAAGATTACTGGAGATTCTTTTGATACAGAACTGTATGATTATCCAGTAACTAAAGTAAGCATAAAACAAGCAAATGAAAGTTTAGGGCACCATTATTATATATATGATGGAAAAAGTGCAGCTTATCATTCAAGCAGTAAACTAGCGTTTTATGGTAAAGTTATCGACAGACCAAGTAGTAAAAATCATAAAATTTCGGAAATTAACAATATTATAGAGGATGAATATAAAGAAAAAAAAGATAAAGTAGGTTTATTAAATAAATTCTTAAACAGTACAGATGGAGGTTACATAGAGCATTATTATTATAACCGATATAATTCTTATAATAGTTTAGACAAAGGAAATGGTCATCCTAAAGCTTTTGAAAAAAGTAAGTATACGAAATCGGATTTAGTAACATTTAGTAGTAATTATAAAGACGATAAATATGCTTTTGCTAAAGGAAACATTACACCACTAGATGGACATCCTTATGCTACTTTAATATATAACACCAACCAAGAGGTCGTGTCGCATAACTATACCTATTATGGGGCTAGAGAAATTGATCTTAAACACCAATTAGACGGCGAAGAATTGCAAGAAACCAGAACGTATAACGTACGTCCAGTAGAAAAGATAAAAGTAGTAGATAGCGTAGCTCATAAAACGCGTTATAAATATGGTTATAATCATTTTAATTTAGTGCTTCAAGAAACAACTGTAGAAGGAACCTCTCTAGATGGTGTCGCAGAAGAACATAAAACAACTTATACCTACTCGTCAGAACATTATGATGACGTAAGAAAACAGAACAGGCTAACAGAACCGTTTGTAATAGTTTCTTCAGTAAAGAAAGGGAATAAAGAATCAATTACTAACATAGATGTTACAGAATATGAGAACTTTATAGTAAATAAAAGAAAAGTACACGCCCCTAAGAATTATTATAAAGCCAAAGACGCTAGTAATTATTCTCATAAAAAAGATTTAGTCAAAGTTATAGGTGATATTTCTGATGATATATCTTATCAAAGTCAGGATGAAATAGATTACACAAAAGAAGTAGCTGCCACACATCAAGGATATGTAGATGTTCACAAAGCAGCTAGTTTTATTTTAGAAAAAGAAAATGATTTAAAAAATGAAATACACCAGTTAAATTCAGAATTACATGATGTCGCCAATGAAATAGACGAGTTTAAAAGAGAACTCAAAAAAGAGGAGGATGATGCTAGAGCAATTGATTTACAAATTGTGAAATTGCAAAAAGAGATGGAAAGTTTTCAAATAAAAATAGATCAGAATTACTCTAAAATTAAAGAAGAACAGGCTAACATCAAACAACACGAAATATATATTGGAGTATCTGCATGGTGGGGTCCTTTATCTTTAGCAATTGGAGCAGGAATAGAAATACCAAAAATTAATGCTGCAAAAGAGTATATCAGAAAGTATAATTCTGCTATCAAAGAATTAAATCAAAATATTGATCAAAAGAAGAAGGAAATTAAAACAAAGCGTGATGAGTACACTAATCTAATTAGTGATGAAAATTATCTGAAAGAATCCATAAAGCAGTTTGAAGAAGCATTAAGCATAGAGTCAGAGCTGTATCACAAATATGTTGATAGTACACATAGTCCAATAGACAAAAGTCATCAAGCTTTAGCGGAGTATCATAAAATAACACCTGACACAGATAAACATCATAACGCTATTTCTGGTTTACAAGCTAATCACATAAAAGAAATTCGAAAAGAGTATTTGGCTTCTTTGGATGGTTTAAATACAATAAAATCAACTATCAAACTTAAGGAAGACAGTATAAGAATGGTTGATGAAATACGAGAGTTAGAAAACACTTTTCACAATAAAAAGACTATAATATTCGAACAATTTTTAAACCCTTTTTATGGTGAAAATAGAACAGCGTTTCGAGACAGAAATGACAGAGCTCGAGAAATTTTTATTGCTGAGGTAAACCAAACTATAGGAATTTATAGAAATGATGAGCTTACATCCGAACAGAAAAAAATTCAGGAAAACTTAATACCATATTCTAAAGATCTTAAAAAAGTACTAGATTCTATTAAAGAAAAGCGAAATATAAGAGAAAAATTTCTAGTAAGATACAAAGCAAAATTTAGAAATAGAATCAAAGAAATAACAGAAGATATTAGACAAAATATTGAATTACATGATAACACTTTTGATCATTTATCAAAGGGACATGACAGTATAATTAAGTATAAAGAATCTATAAAGGATAATAAATCTCAAATATTTAACACAAATAAAAATAAATGGATTAAAACAAAATCAATTTATTCTAGAGATTCTAAAACAGGTATTCCTGTTGTTGTAAAAGACGGAGACGGCGTTCCTCATAGTATAGTATTAGATCCAGAACATAAAAAACCTATAGCAACTTTTAAAGGAGCGAATACAGAAAATAACCTAACGACTGCAAGATATTATAATTTTGAGCAACCAGATAATAATATATCTATAGAAGAATTAGTAAACGATAGTCATACAGGAAAACATAGTTTTAGGTTAAAAAAAGGTATGGAGATTATACCTTTATATGATAAAGGAGATACTAGATATAAGATGTCAGCATGGATAAAAAGAGAAAAGGCTACATCTGCTATAGTAGAATTAAAAATTGTTCAGAGATATAATGTAGAAAGAAAATTTCTTGCAACTGATGATTGGCAATATATCGATTTTTATATAGAGCCTGGAAAATCCCCATATATACAAGGATCAAATAATCTTTTAATAGATGATTTAGTCGTACATCCAGTTTCATCCATAGTAGATATTAATGTATTTGATGACAATGGAATGGTAGAAGCTACCATGAATAATAACGGTAGTAAAACAAAGCATTATTATGACGATGCTCAGCAACATTATAGTTCAATAGATGATGAAGGTAAAATATCAGCGATCTCAAAATATTGTTTTAGTAGACGCAATAATGATGAAGAGTACAACCCCAACAGTCCAAACAGTAACTTAGTAGTTAATTTTCAAGGAAAAGGTAGGTTTATTGGAGATATAGATACTAAAATTACCATTCTTAATACAGAATTAACAAAAGAACATGGAATATCTTTCATTGCCGAAAAAGATTTTGTACTTTCTCAAAAATATTTTAGCCTTAGAAAATACGGAAGAATATTAGAGGCAGTGGATAACAGAACAGGAAAAAAAGCTACTGTAGAAGTAGGAGATAAAAAAGATTTCTTGCTGTTAGATTTAGGGAAATATGTAGCTATATATGTAGACGGACAATTAATCCACCAGATAGATACCGTAGCAGACATCATAAATGATATCACTATTTCGGGTAAGATTAGAAACTTACTTTTAGGACATTATCCAATACTTTCTATAAATCATAAAGATGGATTATCTCGTCCTATACAGCACCAATATTTATATACAGACATAGATAATGAAATTACCGGTAAAGTTGTTACAGAAACTAAATATAATGGATGGGGAAAACCAATAGTCGAAACAAAACCAGTTTTATCCAAAAACATTGAATTGCTGTATGTGTCTAATTTTGCAAAATACGACTATGAGCAAAATAAAGCTATAGGTAACCTTTCTAATTATTATAACAATGACACGGAACATAGTAAGACCTATGCATTAGATACTAATAAGGATTCATTAACTATGTTCTACAAAACAGAGTATAGTAACGATGCATTACAAAGAATAACATCAATTCATCAGCCAGGTGTTTCTGGCGATACTAAAAATAAAACAATAACATCTTATCAAGATGCCATAGGAGCTTCATTAGAACAGGAAATAGGAATATCTAAAGCGAATGAGCTAAAATTCGCAACTAGTACCACCCAAAAAAGAGATAACGATAAATCCATCGTTCATGATGTCTTTGGTAGAGTAATTGGATTAAAAAACGGAGAATCCATTAGTAGAAACACTTATGATTATACAAGTTATAGCAGCAGAGTATCGCATAAGTTACCACTTTCTTTTACTTCCAAGAATCAGTCTAACTATACTAATAGTAAAGAATCACACGATCTTTTGGGGCGACAAACGCTTACTTCTAGTATAGACGAAGGAACGAATTATAGTATAAAGAACGATAATGGGTTACCAGTTTTTACATTGACAGAAGACTTTAGTACTCAAGGAAAAAGTGATTTATCATGGAGATATCTAAAATATGATGCACTAGATAGACCTATAGAATCAGGAATAGTAATTGTACCAGGAATATTTGACACTAATAAAATGAATTTATTAGCCAATGTACCCTTTTGGGATCACCAAATCCAGACAACACCTTTAAAAACTTGGGTTTATGATAAGATCAACAACCAATTAGAAAACACTAATGGTGAAAGATTTAACCAAGTAACAAGTAACAATAATATAAGAACAGTTGTCACCACCAAAGGATATAATAAAAAAGGACAAGTAACGTCTATAACTACCCAGATAGGGAATAAAACTAAAAATACCGTAGCATACCAATATTACGTGGATGGAAAACTAAAAGAGATAACCTATCCTAATGGCGCTGAGGTACTATACACTTATGACAAAAACGGAAGGTTATATGGAGTGGGAAATAAACAAAACTCTTTTCAATATGCTAAGTATGTATATGGAATAAATGGAAAAGTGATACAAGCCAAATACAATAATGATAGTATTACCACAACAACTCAATATACACTACAAGAACATATTAAAAACCAAGAAGTAGTTAAAAAAAGCAGTGTAAACCCAATTTTTAAAGAATCATTACAGTATTTAAAAAACAATTCTGATTATTATGATGGTCTAATAGTAGGAAAAGAAGAAACCGACGAACAACAATTAAAAACTAATTGGAACTATACTTACGACAATAGACATCAACTTAGTAAAGTTAAAAAGGTAAATCAAGGAATAAGTAATGACCTGACATACACCTATGATCTAAATGGCAATCTTAATACATATAACAATTCAGCAGATAGCCAACTAAATAGAACATACAAATACCAAAGAGGAAGCAATAAACTAAGTAGTACTTCTGAAGTTGTAAACAATATTGGATTGTACACCAAAATAGGTAAGACAGTATTAGGAGATAATACAACGTTAAAATATGATACGTTAATTCGAAAAGTATCCAATATATCTGCAAACAATAAAAAGCTAACCTTTACCTATAATGGAAACAGTCAACGAGTAGAGAAGGTAATAAAGAATTCTGAAGAAGACGAAAGAGTACTTACCTACGTATGGGGTACTAGGTCACTACCTTTATACGAATCTTTATCCAAAATAGACACTAAGAAAAAGAAACCTAAAGAAGTTTGGGATAAAGTATATATCTATGGTGCAGAATATGCTCCAATAGGCATATTACAGAACGGTAAAGCCTATTACTTTGTTAGAGATTACCAAAATAGTTTACGATACGTGATTAATGGAAGTACCTCCGATATAGAAGAAAAGTATAATTATGATCCATATGGAAAAATAGCATATTCTTATCAGAAAGATGCTAGTCAATCTATTGGAACATACCTGTATACCGGACAAGAATATGATAAAGAAGTAGGGCTTTATAATTATAAGGCACGACAATACGATCCAGAGAAAAGAATATTTTTACAACCAGACCCTAAGCATACTAACTATTCTCCTTATACATACACCAATAATAACCCAATCAATTTTGTTGATAATAATGGGATGATACCTAATCCATTAAAAGGGATTAGAAAAATATTTAGACAATTAAGAGGTAGAGCTACTAGGCAGGCAGTAGCAGCACCTGTAGAGGCAGCCGCATCTGAAATTGAAGCAATAGCGAAACCTGAATTTGTTTATAGATGGGATGGAAGAAGCCCAAGTGATCTTATTGATGGAATGCAACCTTGGAAAGCAGATGGTATAGTTTCATTAGAAGAACATGTGAATGGAAGTGGTCTGACAACAACAAAGGCAGTAAAACATGAATCTCAATGGGTGTCTACAAGTGATTATAGGACGGTTAAAAGAATAGAAGGGACTTTAGCTCAAAGAATTAATACTCAGAATCTTTATAAAATAGATGTGAAAGAAACCGAACTTCTTACAGGAAAAGAATTCGTAGACGCTAATAAATATTTTAAAAAATTAGGAAAACATAACCCACGTGCAGAGCAACATGAATGGGCTATAAGTGGCGGTATCCCTAGATCAGCAATAAAAAATGTAATGCCTGGAAATACTTATTTTAACGCCATTATTAATAATAATAGTTTTCCAAATTACATTTTTGAAGAATCAAGTTCTACTAATTGGTCTTCATTTCCTCATCAATAATCTAGATTGTAGACAGCCTTAGGTTTTGTAATCTAAAAAACTAAATAGCCCCGAATGGGGCTGTTTAGTTTTAATGAAATGGCTAATAATCTCAGAATTAAAAAGTAGAAGTTAAAAATACTATTATCTGAAATAGATATAGATACCAATCACCATAAAGCATATAATAAGACCCAATCGTTTACTATATTGCCAAGGAGTAATATTAACCTGATTAGTATATTCTAGTATAAATCCTTCTTTACGTGGTATTAGGTTGCCAATCACCAACATAAGGACAATATTAAAAACAAATAAAATTGCCATAACGTGCAGAAAATGTGGAAACTTGTCAATAAAGACAAACTCGTCAAGTAAAATGTAAGCCACATATAAAACCACACCTGATATTATAGCTATTTTAGCAGCTATAGCAGGTACATATTTAGTAAGGTACCCAACAACAATAATAGTGAGAATTGGTATGCTATAACAACCGTTTACCTTTTGTAAATATCCAAACAAACCATCAGGAGCATAAGCTATAAGAGGCGCAATGCACATTGCTAAAAGAGCTAAGATAATCCCAAAACGTTTACCAGCATAAACAGTTTCTTTTTCTGTAGCCTCTGGTTTTATATACGATTTATAAATATCTATCCCGAATAAAGTTACAGAACTGTTTAATGCTGAATTAAAGGAACTCAAAATAGCACCAAATAATACCGCAGCAAAAAAACCAACTAAAGGAGCTGGTAGTACTTTTGTTACCAACATTGGATATGCTTGATCTGGGTTATTTAGCGTATCCCCAAACATGTGATAAGCAATAATACCAGGAAGAACAACCAGTAAAGGACCAAGTATTTTAATAAAAGAAGCTAATAGCAAACCTTTTTGACCTTCTTTTAGGTTTTTAGCACCCAAAGCACGTTGTATAATAGCTTGATTAGTACCCCAATAAAACATGTGAACAAGTAACATCCCAGTAAAAATAGTGCTAATAGGAATAGATGAATCAGGACTTCCCCAAGCTTTAAACTTATTAGGATTTTCTTCCATTAAAGTAGT
>CAVYIL010000242.1:0-7625 GCA_963768325.1 uncultured Flavobacteriaceae bacterium
CTTATCCTTTATTATCGCTAATGCTTTTAAGGGATCAGACAAACCTTTTCTTTGTATCATGGATGACAAAGAAGAAGCAGCCTATTATCTAAATGATCTAGAACAAATATTAGGAGATCAAGTAGTCCTTTTTTACCCAGGGAGTTATCGTAGACCATATCAAATAGAAGAAACAGATAACGCCAATGTATTACTTAGGGCAGAGGTACTAAATAGAATCAGTTCTAGAAAAAAACCAGCCTTAATTATTACGTATCCAGATGCTTTATTCGAAAAAGTAGTTACCAAAAAGGAATTAGAAAAAAACACATTAAAAATAAACACAGGAGATGTATTATCATTAGACTTTATAAACGAAGTCCTTTTCGAATACCATTTCCAAAGAGTAGACTTTGTTACAGAACCAGGAGAGTTTTCAGTAAGAGGTGGAATAGTTGATGTTTTTTCCTTCAGTAACGATGAACCCTATCGAATTGAATTTTTTGGCGACGAAATAGAAAGTATTCGAACCTTTGATGTAGAGACTCAGCTATCAATATTACAAATCAAAAAAATAGCTATCATTCCTAATTTAGAGAATAAAGCTATACAAGAAAAAAGAGAAAGTTTCCTCAAATATATTTCAGCCAAAACGATTGTTTTTGTCAAAAACATAGACTTACTATCCGCTAGAGTTGACAAAAACATTACCAAAGCGAAAGAAACCTTTAAAACACTATCTGAAAATATAAAACACGGAACCCCAAAAGAATTGTTTTGTACCTCAGAGTTAATACAGAAACAATTATTAAACTTTACATTAGTAGAAATAGGAGATCGACCACTTACAAAGGCTGATTATACTATAAAATACAATACAAAACCACAACCAGCATTCAATAAACAATTTGACTTATTAATTAAAAACCTGAATGAGAATTATCAAAACGGGTATAAAAACTATATTTTTTGTGTAAGTGAACAACAAGCCAAACGTTTTCATGACATATTTGATGACTCCGAGTTAGATGTAAAACAATATGAAACCATTGTTTTTTCAGCATATCAAGGCTTCATTGATCATGATGCTAAAATTGTATGCTATACAGACCATCAAATCTTTGAACGGTATCATAAGTTTAATCTTAAAAATGGATTTGCAAAAAAACAAGCAATAACATTAAAAGAGTTAACTAACTTAGAAATAGGAGATTTTGTAACTCATATTGACCATGGTATTGGTAAATTTGGAGGACTTCAAAAAATAGATGTAGATGGCAAAAAGCAAGAAGCAATCAAATTAATATATGGAGAAAGAGATGTGCTTTATTTAAGTATCCATTCCCTACATAAAATATCCAAATTCGCAAGCAAAGATGGCAAACCTCCTCAATTATATAAATTAGGCTCTAAAGCATGGAAAACACTAAAACAAAAAACCAAAGCTCGGGTAAAACATATAGCATTTAATTTAATACAGTTATATGCTAAACGAAGACTTCAAAAAGGATTTCAATATGCCCCGGATAGTTATTTGCAACACGAATTAGAAGCCTCTTTTATCTATGAGGACACACCAGACCAAAGTGCAGCTACTGAAGATGTAAAAACAGACATGGAAAATGAAACACCAATGGATCGATTAATTTGTGGAGATGTTGGTTTTGGAAAAACAGAAGTAGCAATTAGAGCGGCTTTTAAGGCTGTAGATAATGGCAAACAAGTAGCTGTATTGGTACCGACCACTATATTAGCTTTCCAACATTCTAAAACATTCAAAGAGCGTCTTCAAGATTTTCCTGTAACAGTGGATTATGTAAATCGTTTTAAAACAGCAAAACAAAAAAAAGAAACCTTAGAAGGTTTAGCAAATGGAAAAATGGATATTATCATCGGGACGCATCAATTGGTAAACAAAAATGTTAAATTCAAAGATTTAGGTTTATTGATAATTGATGAAGAGCAAAAATTTGGAGTTGCTGTAAAAGATAAATTAAAAACAATCAAAGCAAATGTAGATACATTAACCCTAACAGCTACACCGATTCCTAGGACATTGCAATTTAGTCTTATGGCAGCAAGAGATTTATCAACAATCACAACCCCACCTCCTAATCGATATCCGATCGAAAGCAATGTAATTAGATTTACAGAAGAAACTATTAGAGATGCGATTAGTTATGAAATACAACGCGGAGGACAAGTGTTTTTTATTCATAATCGAATAGAGAATATTACTGAAGTAGCAGGGATGGTACAGAGATTGATTCCTGACGCCAAAGTAGGAATAGGGCACGGGCAAATGGAAGGAAAAAAGCTAGAAGGATTAATGCTTTCTTTTATGAATGGAGAATTTGATGTTCTTGTTTCTACAACAATCGTAGAAAGTGGATTAGATGTACCTAATGCCAACACCATTTTCATTAATAATGCTAATAACTTTGGTTTATCTGATCTTCATCAAATGCGTGGACGCGTAGGACGAAGCAATAAAAAAGCTTTTTGTTATTTCATAACACCACCTTACTCAGCAATGACAGAAGATGCACGCAAAAGAATAACTGCATTAGAGCAATTTTCAGAATTAGGGAGTGGTATTAAGATTGCTATGAAGGATTTAGAAATACGTGGTGCTGGTGATTTACTGGGTGGAGAACAAAGTGGTTTTATAAATGAAATAGGATTCGATACCTATCAAAAAATCCTGAATGAAGCAATAGAAGAATTGAAAGAAAATGAATTCAAAGATTTGTATAATAACCCTTCTAAAGAAAAAGCATATTTAAAAGATACTCAGATAGATTCTGATTTTGAATTGCTTTTTCCAGACGATTATATAAACAACATTACCGAAAGACTTAATTTATACACTGAATTAAACACCATAAAAACAGAGGTAGAATTACAGGAATACGAAAAAAGAATAATTGATCGATTTGGAGAACTACCTAATCAAGCAATAGATTTATTAAATTCTGTAAGAATAAAATGGATTGCAACCTCTATTGGCTTAGAAAAAATCATTATGAAACAAGGTAAATTAATTGGTTATTTTATCAGTGACCAACAATCTAATTTCTACCAGAGTCCTTCTTTTACTAGGGTATTACAATTTATTCAACAGAATTCTAATCTTTGCAAAATGAAAGAAAAAAATACGAGAAATGGACTACGTTTACTACTTACTTTTGAAAATTGTACAACCATTGACAACGTGTTAAAAGCCTTGTTACCGTTTAAGGTATAAAGAATACTATCGGTATTATTTGCATAAAATGAATCGACATAATTTACTGTAAAAAAAAGAAAAAAAAACAAACAAGTTCTTTGAGATTACGAACTATTATGTATATTTGCACTCGCTTTTATACATTGTTATGTTAGTTATAAAAGTTTTAATGCGGGCGTGGTGGAATTGGTAGACACGCTAGACTTAGGATCTAGTGCCGCGAGGTGTGGGAGTTCGAGTCTCCCCGCCCGCACCGAAAAAGCTAAGATTGATGTCTTAGCTTTTTTTATTCAAAAAATATTTTTCCTTCCTATACCATTTCCCTTATGAATTTATTGAAGTGGAATAAACTTTTTTGATTCTGGCGAAAAATAATTATTTTTTACTCAATTAAAATATTTTTTGCACTTCATAGTAGCGCTACGAGGTAATAAAAAGACAAAAATTGAGCAAAAAAGAACATTTTTATAGCGAATTGAAAAAAGCCTAAACCTCTTCACTGTAAAAAACCTTATTTACCAACGAGAATAAGGAACTTTACTTAATTGAGAATTATAATATTTGTTATTTCCAGTAACCTCAACACCTAACCAATCAGGCTTTAAGAAGACTTCATTTTCCGTTTTTAATTCAATTTCAGCAACAACAAGACCTTGGTTCTCACCATAAAACTCATCTACTTCAAAAATATGATTACCGAAAGGTATTTCAAAACGTGTTTTTTCTATTTTTCCTTTTTCGCATAACATCAATAACTCTTCAGCCTCCGTAACATCAATTTCCTTTTCCCACTCATAACGAGAAGTTCCCGAAGCACTACCTTCTCCCTTAATGGTTATAAAACCTTTTTCTCCCTTAACCCGAACCCTAACAGTCCGTATAGGGTCAGAGTTTAAATACCCCTGAATAATTCGAGTACTCTTTTGAGCTTTTAATTTATAAACATCCGAAATTACTAGAAATTTGCGCTCTATTTCAATCATTATAAAAATAGGGTTTTAATTAAGCTAAATATTTTAATGATGTTAACCTTCTGTTTATTTCTTTGAAAAGAAACGCTACTTTACAAAACTACAGTTATTTTTCTTAGACTATTTACTTATTAGATTAAAAAAAGCTAACACAAAAACCCCTTGTTGTTACTCTGTATAACAATAAGGAGTTTTTTTACTTATTAAAATGGATATTACCCTATCAATTTATTTTCAACTAAATATTCAGCTATTTGTACTGCATTTGTAGCAGCCCCTTTTCGTAAGTTATCTGCTACAACCCACATATTTAGTGCATTATTAGCAGAATGATCTCTCCGGATTCTACCAACAAAAACATCATTTTTTCCTTCTGCATAAATAGGCATAGGATACGTATTAGTATCTGGATTATCTTGCACTATTACACCGGGTGTGTTATTAAGGATTTTACGAACATCATTTTCATCAAAATCTTGTTCAAATTCTATGTTAACACTTTCACTATGCCCGCCAACTACAGGGATTCTAATCGCAGTAGCAGTAACCGCAATAGTATTATCATCAAGAATTTTCCGAGTCTCGTTAACCAACTTCATCTCTTCTTTAGTATATCCATTTTCTTCGAAAACATCACATTGTGGAATTGCATTACGATGAATAGGATATGGATATGCCATTTCGCCTTTTTCTCCTGCGTATTCGTTCTCTAATTGTTTAACAGCCTTTACTCCTGTACCAGTAATAGACTGATATGTAGACACAATTACGCGTTTTATTTTATACCTATCATGTAGAGGACTTAATGTAAGTACTAATTGAATGGTGGAACAATTAGGATTAGCTATAATTTTATCTTCCTTGGTCAATGCCTTAGCATTAATCTCTGGAACAACTAATTTTTTTGATGGATCCATTCTCCAAGCAGAAGAGTTATCAATAACCGTAATTCCTGCTGCTGCAAACTTAGGAGCCCATTCTAATGAAGTGCTTCCGCCGGCAGAAAATATTGCTACATCTGGTTTCATTTCTACTGCTGTAGAAAGTCCTACTACTGAAAATTCATTACCTTTATAAGATAATTTTTTACCTATAGATCTTTCTGATGCTACAGGAATTAATTCTGTTACAGGAAAATTTCTCTCTTCCAATACTTTTAACATTACGGTTCCTACCAATCCGGTAGCACCTACAACAGCTACTTTCACTTTTTTTAATTTTAAAAGTTTATATCTCCTTTTTTTATTTTATAAAGTTTATACCTAGATCATCTGATTCTTAAAAAGATCAATACTAGTTAAACCTTCACAAATGTGAGGATTATTTCTAAGACTCCAAGTCTTTATATGAATTTTGTCAAATTTTATACTTTTTGTTATATATATAACAAAAAGTATAAAAGAACCGTCCATATCATGGAACCGTTTATGGTTAGAATATGTAGTATAGCGGTGGCTAAAAATTCTTTTTTCCTAAGAGTATACACAGAAAAATTTATTATTTCTTCAATAAATCTCTAATTTCAGCTAATAATTCTTCTTGAGTTGGTCCAGTAGGTGCTGCTGGAGCTGCTTCCTCTTTTTTCTTTGTTTTTTCATAGGCTTTAAGTACAAAATAAATAAACAGCCCTACGATTACAAAATTGATTATGGCTTGTATTAAATTACCATAAGTCATTATGGCTACTTTTGCCGCTTTTGCTGCTTCTAAATCAACATAATCTCCTCCATCAAGAGCAATAAATTTTTGTGTAAAATCGGTTCCTCCTGAGAGTACACCAACAATAGGCATTATAATGTCAGCAACTGCAGAAGCTACGATCTTATTAAAAGCTCCTCCAATTACGACTGCTGTAGCTAAAGCCACAATATCACCTTTTAGCAGAAATGACCTGAAATCTTTAAAAAATCCCATATTTTATTTGTTATGATTATTTGCACAGTACTAATTTAACAAAAACTTGTTTATTAATTAAAAATTGTTAACATCTATGCGTTTTTTAAAATAAAATTCATATGGAAAATGGCACTAATCTATCTCGATAATTGTTCGCTTTACTCTGCCAGATATAGCCGTAAGTAATTCATAAGAAATTGTACCAGCATTTTTAACAAAACTAACAGCAGAATAAGAATCGTCAAAAATAATAACTTCATCACCCTCTTTACAATCGATTTCTGAAACATCTACCATTATCACATCCATACACACGTTGCCCACAATATAAGCTTTCTTGTTATGAATTATTACGAATCCTTTTTTATTACCATATTGTCGGCTTATGCCATCTGCATGACCTATCGGTATTGTAGCTGTTTTACAATCCTCTGAAGCCACAAAAGACCTACTATACCCTAATGTTTCTCCTTGTTTTAATGTAAGTATTTGAGAAATAACAGATTTTAAGGACGCCACAGGTTTTAGTTTTGCATCATGTTTTGTGTCGTTCCCATAGCCATATAATCCAATTCCTGTACGAACCATATCAAAATGCGCTTCAGGATAATTAAAGATTCCTGAAGTATTACATTGATGCAACATAGGTTTGTATCCTAAACTATGTATCATCTTTGTAGCTATTCTTTTAAACGTTTCGATTTGATCGATGGTAAACACTTTTTCTTTAGAATCTTCACTAGCAGCAAGATGAGAAAAAAGTGAAGATACTTTTATAGAGCTTGTTTGATTTATTATTTTTATTATAAAATCAATGTCTTTTTCTCTAAAACCCAAACGGTTTAATCCCGTATTAAATTTTATATGAATAGGGTATTCTTTTTGATTTAACGAATCAGCATTATCGATAAACTCCTTTAATACTCTAATGCTATAAATATTTGGCTCTAATTTGTGCTCGATTAGTTTTTTAAAATTTGTAGGCTGGGGGTGTAACACTAAAATAGGTTTTTTTATTCCGGCTTCTCGTAATATAACACCTTCTGATGTATATGCTACAGCAAAATAATCAGCTCCTATTTTTTCTAAATGTTTTGATACAGCAATAACATCACTTCCGTATCCAGAAGCCTTTACTACAGCTAATACTTTTACATTTTTGTCTACTTTACTTTTTATATATTTATAGTTATGGGTAAGGTGAGCTAAGTTAATCACGAGGGTAGTTTCTTTTACGCTACTCATTCATTTGTTTTATTAGATTTTTTTAGTGCTTCTTCAGGGTTCTTTAAGTCAATCTCTTTTTCTTTTAGCATAGCCTTATAAAAAGCCCCCCTACTTAGAGGTTCATACTCTTCTGTTTCACCTAATAAGACCAAATTCTCATTTTGGGATTTTCTATAACTAAATTGTGCTAAATTACCTGTTCTAGTGCAAACAGCATGAACCTTAGTAACATATTCAGCAGTAGCCATTAAAGCGGGCATTGAACCAAAAGGTTTCCCTCTAAAATCCATGTCTAAACCTGCCACTATAACCCTTATACCCTG
>CAVYIL010000243.1:0-9540 GCA_963768325.1 uncultured Flavobacteriaceae bacterium
TTGATTGACGAGCTGATTGACTTGACATGATGTTGACTGATGACCTGATGTGACTTGACTTGGATGTGATTGATTTGATGTGACTTAATGGATTTGATGTGATTGACTTGACTTGTGAATATCATCATCTGAGGTTAGGCAAAATCGATGAAAAAGCGACTTTCATCAGTTATCTCCAAGAAAGGAGAGTTTATTGGCTATTAATAAATGCATCAATTTTCTGTTGACTGTACTTTATCTCAGCATAGTAACATAAAATAGAAAGCAAGAGTAAGTGAGAGGGATAAAATCAAAAATAGGACAAAACTTTTTGGCCAGCCCTTACGTGCTCGGCCACTACTGATAGGTGTTGGTGTCGTCCACCCCGTTGGGGTCACTTGTCACAACAAGCCTCGGCAGCCGCGGCGCGGCATGCCCTAACTTCCGATTCTTTCGGAGTTTTGGGCCGCTGGTACGGATTCCCGTCCGAATCCGGCAATCCGCACCCGTCGGTCCAAAAAAGAAGCCTCGGTCGGGGCCGAGAGCATCTCGATTTCGGTCGCTTCGAAGACAAGTATATTCGCCGGCTTCTTCTTTCTTCTCCGCGCGGGGGAAGAGCTCCTTCGGCTGTTCTAAATCCCAGACTTGCAAAGCTTTATGGCTTCCTGCGGCAAGCATTTTGCCGTTCGGCGAAAAGGCCACGCCCCAGACTGTGCTTGTGAAGCCGTTCACGACGCGCCCCTGTTTCTCGCTGACTGCCTTCAAGTTCGCCTTGGCATCGGCCGGCGCTTTGGTTGCGGCGTCCTTGGTCTTATTGGCTTCTTCCAGCTTGGCGGCCAGATCCGCAGCCGCCTTGACAGCCACATACAGCGACCGCGTTGGCCTCGGCTACCGGCCCCGCCTTCAGCTTGGTGACTTCCTCGGTGAAAGGTTTGTCTTCGGCCAAGGCCTTTGCGGCTTCGTCAGCGGCTTTGGTCGCATCGTCGGAAGCCTTCTTGGCTCCTTCCACATCGACCTTCACGAAGGCCACGTCTTTGAATTTGGCAGCAACTTCCGTGACCTGCGCGAGCAGGTCGGACGCCGCGCGAGCGGTGGCAACCGCAGCCAGGATGTCGGCTTTCTTCTTGGCAGGCTCGATCATCGGCTCGGTTGCGGCGATCGTTGTGCTCGAAAATAAGCTCCTTCTCCATCTGATGATGAAGCTGTTTGATGATAGGCATCATTCGCGTTTGCCCAACCAGTAACACGTCCTAAAACGTTTTTGCCTTTTTTTTCTATTATAGTATCACTCTCTAGTACAAGATATGCGGCTGCTTCACCTAAATTTAGACCTTTTCTATTTTCATCAAATGGTGTACATTCTTGATCTGATAATATCATTAATGTGCCAAATCCGTTTATGGTAAATTTTGATAATGCATCTGTACCTCCTACAATTACCCTGTCCAATTTTCCTGCTTTTATCATACGAGCCCCTAACATAATTGCATTCGCCGCAGATGAACAAGCTGTACTGATAGTAGACACATAACCATTGATTCCTAGATAATTAGATATAGATTGTGTAGTATACCCTGCATGTTGAGCCTCTATATACCTATGATATTTATCTGTATCATGATACTCTAAATAGTATTTCTCAGACATATCCATTCCGCCAACAGTTGTTCCTGAAATAAAACCAGTTCTATATTCATCAATATCCGTGATCTGAGCATTCTGTATAGCTTCTTTTGCCGCGATAGTACCTATCATCGCCGTTCTAGAAAAACTATTAATGGGATTTAATCCCAGTTGTTTTATAAAATCATCATTGGTTTTCTTGATCTCACCAACCATAATGGAATCTCTAAGACGAGTTTCTAAAAACTCAATCTTAGATATACCAGATGATATTGATTGCAAAGCTTTAAAATTTTCTTCTACAGTATTTCCGATAGAAGAAATAATACCCATACCCGTTATAGCAACACCTTTGTCCATGTTATTTAGAACGGTGTTCGGTAATGTATTTAGACATAGTGTCTATAGATTCGAATATAGCCTTACCCTCTTTAGGATCCCTTAACCGAATCCCATAATCTTTTTCTAATAGTACTATAAGTTCTAATGCATCTATAGAATCTAATCCTAAACCATCTCCAAAAAGAGGGTCATTATTTCTAATGTCTGATACCTCAATATCCTCTAAGTTTAGTTGTTCTATTATTTTTTCTTTTAACTCTAATTGCAATTTTTCCATAATTAACTACAGTACAAATTATTTAATTCTTTTTTTGTAAATGATTTTTTTCCTTTTCGAGAAATAAGGGTCAAAAATACGTCATATTTATTAGTATCCAAATCCACCCAACCACAAATAACATTGCTAGCCTTCTTAGTATCCATAAGTATTTTTGCATACTGTGTTAATAAATCCGCATCAAATTTTTCAGAAACGAAAAAAGCATTTTCGCTTTTCAATTTGTGTCGAATACTAACCTCTCCCAATATAATGTTGGGTAGTGTGTATACGAATACTGCTGGTGACGGAAAATAATTATCTTTATCCTTAATTGTTTCTAGATGTTTTCTATCTGTATCTAGACTAGATGCTCTATTCATAAATAGTAATGCAGTATCTTCAGATAGTTCTTTTTTACCTTGTAACAATACTTCAGTTGCCAAAAATCCTAATTTACATAATTCATCCATTTTATAAAATTTAGGATAATTTAATGCCAAAGATCTGTATATTCCTTTTGTAAATTCTTTTACTAGGTCTGAAATAGAGCCTTTATAAACTTCCTTTCCATTTTTGGTGACCTTACCATTTCTAATTGTACAGTAATCCGAAATATAATACTGCTCCATTATGATGCTATTTTTTCTATAATTAATGCAATATTACAACCTCCAAATCCGGATGCGGTCTTTAAAACACGTTGCAAGGGTTTGCTTAAATTCTCTTTGAGTACATTAATGGGTTGAGATACTCCAAGTTCTTGGAATCCGATAGATGCAAACAGTTCATTATTAACTAGACAGTGTTTAGCGATAATTGTTTCTAATAATGCAGAAGCTGCTAAAGTGTGTCCGTAATATCCTTTAAAACTATTTACAGGTACTTCTTGTAATTCGGCTCTATTAAAAGCAATCGCTTCCATCTCATCATTAAATTGCGTTCCTGTTCCGTGGGCGGATATATAATCAATATCCTTACTATTTAATCCTGCTTCTTTTAATGCTTTAGTAATACTTATATAAAGTCCTTCTCCAGTTCGTGATGGTCCAGAAATGTGGTTAGCATCATTTATAGAAGCATCTCCTGTGATCTCTATAGCAGTTCCTTTTACATTTTCTTTTTTAGAACTTAACCAAATTGAAGCTGCTGCTTCTCCTAAATTTATACCAGTTCGGTTTTTACAAAAAGGTTTACATGGGTCTGAACTTACTGCCTGAAAGGAAAAGAAACCTGATAACGTGAATTCAGAAAGTAAGTCCCCTCCTACTACTATCATTTCTTCATGCATACCTGCCTGAATCATTCGCTTAGCAACTGCAATTGCTAATCCTCCTGAAATACATGCATTAGAAATTATTATTGGAAGGTGTTTTAGCTTAAAATACTTTTGTACTGTTTTAGAAATTCGTTCTAGATAAGCTTTAGTATCGGGATTATCACGCAAAGCATTTATATTTCCTTTTGTTGTGGCAATAATAACGCCACATTTGGTAATATCAATTGTTGGATTATCCGTATATAATTTAGAAACAGACAACAATAGCATCTTTTCTAATTTAGTATACGTATCTATTTTGGAAATAGTCTTCCATTCGGTCAGAAGCTTCTCATTAGCAATTAAACCACCAAAAAAAGGTTCTGAATGTATGGTTTTATCATTTATTTTATGAAGTCCCGTTTTATTAAATCTAAGATTATCCATGTTTTCTATTGTAGAAAACCCTAACGGCGATATGATATTATCTGCTACTAAATAGACTTTATTCATAATAATCCCACTTTATGCTTCCAATCTAAAAAGAATGTGGGAATGTTAAGATCCATATTACCTTCCATATCCAAAAACACCTGTGTAGTCTCGCCTACACAGACTAATTCTTTTCGTTGATTATATACATTGTATTTAAATATCATTTTAGCTGCTGGAGAATCTACATAAATCGTTTCTACAGTTGCAATATCTCCATATTTAAGTGGTAATTTATGGTTACAGGTAAAATTAACTATTGGGGTTACGTAATTATTTGCCTTAACATCTAGATATGAAATCCCATGACTACGTCCAAAAGCCTCTCTTCCTTCTTCAAAATAAGTTATGTAAATCCCGTGCCATACTATATTCAATGGGTCACAATCATTAAATCGGACTCTAACTTCCTGAACATTTTTAATATCGGTTATAACCTCTTTAGATCCTTTTTTTCTTTTCATAATATATAATAGCTATTGCTATAGTAGTAATAAAAAAACCAATTAACAAGCCTATTTCTGGAAGAATTTCAAGAATAGTACCTTTTCTTAAAAAACAATCATAAAAAGCTTCTAACCCCCAATTCATTGGTGATATTTTAGCTATAAATTGCATTGTGTCTGGCATTACAAAAACAGGAATCCAAACTCCCCCGATGGCTGCTAAAATTACTACCAAAACTGCTCCGAAAGGAGCTGCCTGTTCTTGTGTATTAAAAATTGTACCTAATAAAATTGCTAATCCTACTGAGGCTAATCCAGAGGCTAATGCCACTAGATATAATAATCCTAGTTGATTTCCGATTTCTAAAGCAGGAAGTCCTAATTGTGGAAAAATAAATAATCCTATTAGCAGTATTAAAGTAAATTGTAATACACTTACTAATAAAAATACAAATGCTTTGCCTGCTATTATGGTAAAATAGTGTACAGGAATTGTTTGCAATCTTACAAATGTACCTTGTCCTTTTTCGTATACGAGGTTTAATGACAACGGAACAATCATAAAAAAAATCGCAAATAATGTCCATGCAGGTATATTGTGTTGTACAGAATTAGGCAAACTAATTTCTCCTGATAAAGACGGGTTTACTTGTTCATATGTAACATATTGTTTCTTGTTAAATGATTTTAAACTTTTTGACTCTCCTAACTCTTTTTCAAAAGCTTGATATATAGATTTTGTTTCGATATTAGCAATTAATTTATCAACGGAAAAAATGACCGAGTTTCTAAAGGCTTCTTGCGTAATTGGGTCAAAATATAACTTTACAGTTTTATGAGATAGTTTCTCTGGTATGTTTCTTATACTTAATGAGTCGTCTATCCCTTCAAATTCTTCTAATATCGTAGAGACGTTTCTTTTAATTTGAAAATCTAAATCTTTTGTCAATCCTTCTGGGATAACTACTGCTAATTGATATGCTCCAGATGCTACTAATAGGCTAGCTTGTTCTTCGGATACTAATTTGTCTTCTATCCTAGAAACAGGCTTCAAAAAGGGGATTTCATCAAAATTCTTATAAATTTCTTCGGATAATCTTCCTTTGTCATTGTCTACTATTAATATTTCTAGAGTATTCCCTGCAACGGACTTAAAAGTACTATCTTGGATCAAGGTGATTGTAACTACTAAGATAACAGGCATAATAAATAGGATAATCAAACCTCCTTGATCTCTTAATAATGACCATAATTCTTTTTGTATCGAAGCGAAAAATTTATACATAGTCCCTTAATTCTCTTCCTGTAAGTTCTATAAAAACGTCCTCAAGGTTTCTAGCATTTTGTATACCTAGAACTAAATTATCTGGTGTGTCTTCAGCAATTATTTTTCCAGAATCTACAATCCCGACACGAGTACATAGTTCTTGAGCTTCTCTTAAGTGATGAGAAGTATAAATAATTGTTGTCCCTAATGTATTTAATTCTTTTAGCTTTTCTGTAATTACTTGCTTAGATTGTACATCAACACCTACGGTAGGTTCATCTAGAAAAAGTAATTTAGGAGAATGTAAAATCCCTGCAATAAGGTTTACTCTTCTTTTCATTCCTCCAGAAAATATTTTTATTTTTTTATCGGCAAAAGGTAATAATCCTAATTGATCTAAATGAGAAGTTATCAATGGTTGTAAAATCGATTTAGACAAACCAAACATACTTCCGAAATAATAAAGGTTTTCTTTAGCGGTAAGATGGGGGTATAATGCATATTCTTGTGGAACAACTCCTATAGTTTTTTTAATGTCTATGGAGTGTTCCTTAAAATTTTTATTTTCAATTTGTAAATCCCCAACTGTTGGTTTAATCAATCCACAAAGTAAAGAAATCAAAGTTGTTTTACCAGCACCATTAGGTCCCAATAACCCATAAATTTCTCCTTTCTTTATAACTAGATTAACATCTTTTACTGCATAAAATGATGATCCCTTATATTTTTTGGATAGATTTTTTATTGTAATAAGTGGAGGATTCATACTCTTATTATTTGATTGCTTTTTTAAGTTTTAAAAAGAATGTCTTTTCTAATAATGCAATCGTGTCTAGCTTGTCTGCTATTTTATTATAAGCATCTGTTTCTTTGCTTCGATTCTTATATAATCTAGATGCCTCCAATGCAAAATCACGCCATAAATCTCCTATATCTGTCATTTCTTTAGACAAATCTAGTAGTTTAGGATTTTCTAATATCTCAGCTGCTTCTTGTAAAAAGGCTGCATAAATAAATCGAAAACCTCCCCCTCCTGTTCCTATTTCTTCTTGCATTCGTACTAGCTGACCAAGATAATGATTGGTTTTTTTAACACCTATGGTATCTGGCCATTTACGTATTTTTTTTGCTACATAATGAATTCCTTTTACTCCAACTAATGGAACAGGTGCTAGCATATGGCGACAGGATTGTTTTATTCCTTTAATTATCGCTTTTTTTAAATCAAAATTCTTTGGTAATTCAGTGGGGTAATAAATATGTCCATTAGGAGAAAATGCGCCTTTAGCAAAACGAACCTTTTCTAGTTCTTTTTCCGTTAATGTAGTAACAGTGGGCATTACTGGATCACTTATTAGGTAATTATCTCCTTCTTTGCCATAAACAACTAAGTTATGTGCATTAAAATGAAATCTATATTCGTCTGGAAAATAAGAGAGGTTAAATACTCCTACTTGTAACCCTACTGGATTATTTTTTTCTAATTCAGTGTCGAGAACTTTTCGAGCTTTTTCTTTAGATTTAAATTTGTGTCGTTTTATTTTAAAACCTAATCTACTACCTACTCTAGAAAAGATAAAACCGGGTACTGGTCTAAAACTAAATGCAGGAGCAAAATTAATTTTGATAAATGGGATATAAATAAAAAAAATACCTGAAGCAATACCAAATACCATAGGTTCACTAATCGAAAACCCATTATATTTTAATAAATTAGAAACTACCCCGTTTTCGCAATGGGCAGTTTGATTGTGTTCAAAATTTATTTTCAAATCTTTGGGTTTTTAAGTTCATTAACCGAGATATTAAATACTTCGGCATATTTATACAAAGTTTTTTCTCTCAGTTTTCTAAAAACTTTACTTTTTAGATGTCTTTTTACTTGCCACTTCCAAAAACCTACATAACTTGCTAATATTGATATATCCATGCGCTGATGTTCCATATAATACGCTATAGGACTAAGTTCATCAGCCTTAATTTTTTTTATAGTATTCTCTATTTGTTCTTGTATTAAATGTAGAGATTCATTTAGTGCAATAGTTTTGGCTTCCCAACCTGTGCTTAATGCTTTTTCATATTTACCGTTTTTGTCTACTGCATAAACTACTTCTTTCATATCAGTATGAGAAAAGCAACTTTTATCTTGTGGTACTTCTTCTTTTTTCACACGTAATTAATTTATATACGTATCCCTATGCCAAAATAGCTTAACTTATCAAGGGTCTACAATTATGGTTTTCATTTCTGATGAGGCTAAAAGATTACCTTTTATATCTCTAACTTCAATTTCGACTAATGTTACTTGCATTATTTCAGCAATTATATTTACAGTTGTTACAATTTCTGCACCTATTTTTGGTAACGCTACTATCGTAGCGTGTTTTATTGATCCAATAAACCCTGTTTTGGGTTTTCCTCCGCTTTTTTCCCTATTAATATATTCCCTATAACCTCTATGCAATGCAATACTCTGAGCCATATTCTCTATCAGTCCTCCTTCTGTAAAGTGAGTGTTATTAGTCATTATATTTTCTGAAAGTATTGTGTATCCAGATATGACCTTTTCTTGATCAAAATATAGTAGTTTATCAATCATTACAAAAGGGTCTTTTTGGGGGATTAACCTTTTGATAAATTCAATATTCGTTATTTTTTTTTCTAATAAATTATTCATTAGCAAACTGTAAGTAATATATGAAAATATGAAAAACGACCACTCTCTGGTACTGTTACTACTATTTTTTGCCCTTTGGTTAACTTACCTGATTTTTTTAGTTCGTCAATGATAAGATATATGGATGCTGAGCCTATATTACCTACTTTATCTAGATTTGTAAACCATTTACTCTTTGGTATTTCAATTCCTTGTTTTACCATTTCTTCATGCAGTTTATCCTCAAAATAATAAGAAGACATATGCGGTAGATAATAATCTACTTCGTTTATATTCAAATTATTTTTGGTTACTGCATCTTTTAAACTAGAAATACCTTTGACTACAATATTTTCATTAAGTAATTTTACATCCTGTTTTATTGAAAAAATGGATTCATTTAACCATTCATTAGGGGTGTAATCCATCCAAGGTTTTAGGGAGCCATCTTCTTGTTTTTCTCCACCTGCATACATACAAGCTTCTAATTCATAAGCATAAGAATACATCTCCATCCAGTCAATTCGCAAAGAACAATTACCTCTGGGTTCACTTTCTATTAAGAAAGCACCTGCTCCATCAGAAAGCATCCATCTAAGAAAGTCTTTATTAAAACCTATTATCGGATTGTCATTTAATTTTTTAAGGTTATTTATTTCCTCATTGTATTTCTGTGATTGCATCCAATTAGATGCTCTCTCTGATCCTGTACAGACAGCATTATTTGTGTTTCCAGATTTTATAGAAAGAAAACCATATTTTAAAGCGCTCATTCCAGAACAACAAACTCCAGATGCTGAGTTTAATTCTATACTTTTTATATCTAATAAGCCATGTACCATAGAAGCATGGGATGGTAAAAGATTATCAGATCCTAAGAATATAAACCTTTCACAACCTAAATCCTTTGCCTTACTTATTTCTCGCTTAACCCTCTCGTGTTCGGTCGTTTTACATAAGTTGGTTAATACTTCCAATATGTCCTTTTTGGTGTCTACAAGTACCTTAAAACGCTTGTGTGGGGGTGTTGTGGTACAATCCACTAGCATATAGTCGGCACTGTCTAGTTTTGTCCTGATCCATAAGATGTTCTCGGTGTCAAAGTAGTTTGTAATGTGGGCATCCTTTTGTTGCCTTGTGTCTGCTAAAATGATTTTGTTATTCATTTATTCTCCCCCTTTAAAGATAAGTAAGTTATGACTATTCCGTAAATTGTAAATG
>CAVYIL010000244.1:0-12836 GCA_963768325.1 uncultured Flavobacteriaceae bacterium
TTTCAGTAGATTTAACATTATTGCCAGAATCGTTTATTTCTATTCCTAGTGTATTTCTTTGGATATTTTCCTGTGTAATTCGAGCTGTATTTACCTCTGGACTAGATAATGGTTTTTCGTTAACCTGATTATTGTTTACGTCAATCTCGCCTGTGAGCTCTCCTATTTTGGTTAGCCCTAAAGATGCCATATCGCCTATTTTACCTGGTATCTTCGACACTAAAAACAACAAGTCTGTAATAGGTTTAAGCATAAAAGCAGCTATTCCCTGACCTATTTTTTTGAAAAAGTCTAAAAAATCAAATTCAGAAAACCACCCTACTAATCTAGACCATAAACCGCCTATCCAATTTGTAAATTTTTCCCATTGTTTACCAAACCAAGCCGATACTTTATCCCAATTGTAAATTATTGCTATTACACCCGCTATAGCGCCTACAACTAAAATTATTGGCAACAAACTAGCGTTTAACGCTACTCCGAAAGCTGTTTGTGCAACCGTAGCCACCCATGTAGCTGCTGTTCCTATCCCTATAGCTATTCTATAAGCCCCCATTGCTACCACGTTCTGACCTATGGCAATTGAAGCTTTTCCTGTTACAGCCCCATGTACCCCCATTGCCACATTAGCTAACCAAGTGTACGCTGTTGACGCGATCATTATCGCTCTAAATCCTATATAAGCGCCTATTATCCATTTTAAAGCATTTAAAAGAGAGCTACCTGTTTCTGCATATTGCCTAATTTTTAATTCTGCTGCCGTCATGCATTCTGTAGATTTTGCCGTGCCAGACGCCATGCTTAACATCTCGGTAGCTACTTCCACTATCTTTTTCAGAGAATTTGAAAAAGCTCCGTTTCCATCATCTAAAGACAAAATAAACCCTTCGTATGCACTTTTAAGTATGGTTATTCTTCCTGTTAAAGTATTTAATTGCTTATCTGCCATATTTTTAGCAAAACCAGACGAATCCTGAAGAGATTTTGAAAGTTTCATCACTGAATCAGTTCCTGACAAAAAAGTAGAAAAAGCCGCAACACTTCTTTTGTCGGTCAACTCTAATGATTTAGCTAAGTCAATTCCGTTATCATTTAACCCCTTTAGCCCTCTTAATAATGACGGCAAATCTTTAACAGGTTCTTTTAAAGACTTCGATAATTTTCCGTTACCGTCAGCTAAATTTAAAAGAATGTTTCTTGTGGCTGTTGCCGCCGAACTTGCGTCAAAACCAGCATCGGCAAGCCTACCTAATAAAGCTGTTACATCTTCAACTCCAAAACCAAATTTATTTGCCACAGGAGCAACCGTTGACATAGCTATGTCCAAAAACTCCATATTCAAAGCGGATTTACTAGTTGACGCAGCAAATACATCAGAAACCCTAGCGGCTTCTGACGCGTCCATGCCAAAAGCTCTTATAGTTGCGCCAACTTGTTTAGCAGCTTGCCCCAAGTCTGTTTTTGTTGCGGCAGCCAATGACAAAGTTGATTCGGTAACTTTTAAGATTTCCTTCTCGGTAAACCCTAATTTTGCATATTCTGTTTGTAGTAAAACAACTTCTGATGCAGTAAATGACGTAGTAGCCCCGAGTAGTTTAGAGTTTTCTTGAAGCGCTATAGTTTTTTGAACAGTTGTTCCTAGCACAGCTGCTAAATTCGCATTGGATTGCTCATAATCTGCTGTAATACTGATAGCTGATCCTAAAGCACCTAATAGAGCAACCCCGCCCAACATTAAACCAAATCCGCCTACCGCGTCTTTTGCTCTGGAAAACGTTTTTGTGATTTTCCTATCTATTCTTTGAAAAGACGCATTTGCTTTTGAAGAAAATTTTGTAATATTCTTCCCCATTTGAGACAAGACACTACTAAACTTATCTGTAGCAGAAAATATTGCGGGTACTTTTATGGTAGCTGCCATTCTTTTAAATTTAGAACCTCAAACCTAGCTCTTAGTTACTCAAATAAATTGTAGGTAAGAAAAAACCCCCTTTGTTACTTAGGAGGTTTTTTATATAATTCTTTTGCTTCATTATTTTGTTCTATAGCATCGTTATACCAATACAACAACCCCATAAAATCATAATCGTCTACATAAAGATCTTTTATTGTTTGGGGTGGAAATTTAAAATATCTCACAACTGTTTTAATGATGGGGTCTAAATTAAAAGACCACCTTACAAAAAAACAGTAGAAATCTGTTCTATTACCTTATAATCGTATTTTTCAAACTCATTAATCTCCCCTATAGAGCAACCTGTTAAAAACTCTAAGCATTTAAGCGCAAAAAATTGTTGATTCTTAGTTACCTGTGGGTTTCCTGCTATTCTTTTTAACTCAAGAGGCTTTATTCTTGTTTTAAATTTAATTTCTTTTACGCTTAGATCATCATCTTTAAGTATTAACGGATATTTTAATGTGTAAATCGGCTTAAGTTCGTCATCAAATATTAACAAGCCTTCTTTAACCGCTCTTAATACCATTGGGTATTCTTCAATTATTTCGCTTTCCGATTTTTCATTATAATTGTACTTTTCAACAAACTCTTGCAGTTCTTTGACCGCGATTTCTTCTGATATTTTACTCATTTCTTTTATAATTTTTCTAACATTCCTCCGCCTGACACCTTTAATGTCATTTGAGCATTATTACTATCCCATTTTAAATCGCCCACAGGCTTTCCTTTTCCTTTATAAACCGTGCCAGTTATATGCGAGACTGTCCAAATCCCTTGTATTGGTGAAGTTGCTAATTCTGGTATTTTTTTTATTTCGTTCTCTGTCATCATGTCTACTAAGATAGTACACTCTAAAGACCAGCGCTTTCTAGTTATCTGGTCTATCATTTGACCATCGCCTGTAACTGCCCCATCATCATCATTACTACGCAACCCACCAGTATCAAACTTTCCACTTTCTCCAGCTTTTACGCTAAATCTAATAGTGCCTATCTCGTGTTTACACACTAATTCTGTTATATCCCCTCCTGTATAATTTGCCATTTTATATCTTTTTTAGTGTTTTTTAATACCCTGCTTCAACATCTGTTGACTCAATCCGAGCTATCCCTGTTCGTTTATATCTAAAAAATGTCTCGAACCTATTGGGATTATCTTTACTTATTTGAACCTTTAGACTTTCTTTTGAAAATTCAGGATCATTAATAAGAGCCATACTTGCTAAATCTTTTAACATTTCTTGCAAAATCGCCTTCCATTCTATGGGTTTTATCGCCTTTGAGGCACTTGTTGTTTGATTATTTTGTACTAATACATGGTCTTTCACGTATAAGCCTTCTAATGCTCTGTAATTATCACTTATATTCCAGTCTAAGTTTAGGTTTCTGGCGTACGCGTATTGCAAAGGGCTTTCTCCTTTTGGGTGATAGGTGGTTACAAGATCTTGTATTTTGTATGCTCCGTTTTCTAAAATCACAGTCGAAGCTCCTTTTTTAACCAATAAATCTCTATTGTTATAATCAGACATGTCCCCTATTAATTCATTAGCAGGAACTGGCAAGTCTGGGTACGACATATTATTAATATCTAAGTGCGGTGTATCTTGCATTGTTCTTGTGAACAATCGTACGACATTGGATGCCGCTTCCCAAGGAAAAGCATCAGATTTTGGGGCTGGACATAAAACATGTGTGACCTCCTCGATTCTATCCGTATTGTCTGTGATTGCAATTATCGAATCTTTATCATCTAGTGTGCTACCAAAAAATGACATAAAAGGCTTACATACTTGCCCTTCATATCTTCCTGTAGCTCGCACGGGATTTCCGTTAAATCTCTCTAACACATCAAAAGTAGATTGTCCATATGAATTAATTACAGTTGTATACCACGTGTTATCAAACTGATCTAACGCGGTTTTTAATTCTACCCCTCCAGCTCCTTCATCGACAGTAATTTTGCTATAAGAAACTCCTGCCGATTTAGTTCCGAAATTAATATTTGTTTTTAAGAATTTAGAAGTGTTTCCCGACCACTTTGTTGTTAACATCAATTCTGAACCATTTCTTGAAGCAACAACAGGAGAACCCAAAACACCATTAACAGCGTCTTGTATTTTATTTACAATAACCTCAGGCGTGTCCCCTTTAACTATAGAATAAGAATAGGATTCAAAATCTAACGAGGTTCTTCCTCCTACGACCATTGTATGGGCAACATTAGCGTCCGCCACCCCTGTAACGCTCCACGTATGTGACGTAGGCATAGCGTTTTTATCTGACTTTTGCACAAAAGCTATTGTAGGTATTCCTCCAACGCCACCACTGTTCAGAGGTCTTAAAACCCTAAATATCTGATGCATTGGAGAACCATAACCGTACAATTCTGCTGCTTCTTTTGCTGACGTTATCTCTTTTTTATCCGTATCTAAACCATCTTGATTTGCTGTATTAGCCTCTGCAAACACTGCAATAATCTGTGGTAAATTTCTAACATCTTTATTAAAAGAACCCTTGTTTATTTTATAGCCCGAGGTTCTCGAAATCCTTTCTATTCCTACTGCGGTTGAAATCATTGACGACATATTTTACTGATTTAATTCGTATTTATACCCTTTGTCTGTTAATTCTAGTTTTATGCTTGTATTTATTCCTGAGAGCTCTACCCCTTTCCACAATTCCTGATCTTCTTGTATCTTAACAACAAATACAAGTCGACACATTTTTATAAATGACGTATCTTGCTCGCTAATTGGGTCTGGCTGAATGCTTTCTATATGCGTACCTCCTATTAACCCTTGATTTTCAAAACCTAAAGCGTTATATTTTGTAGAGCTTAAAATGTATCTACACACACCCGCAAGCCTATGCGATTTGTTGGTCGCGTCTAAATCTCCCGGTATCGTTGCAGAACTTTTTCCTTTTGCGTAAACATCTATATTATAACTGACCGTGCCCTGTACAGATGCTTGACTTCGATTATCATACGTGATTCCACCTAAGCAAATATTAATAATTTCAGGCTCGGTTTGATCTACTGGAGTACTGCGTTCGCTAAATAGATTAAAATCTATTAAATCCGGTTGTAACTCCCTTTGGTGTTTAAGCTCCGTTAACAGAATCAAAACAATTCGCTCTTGTACTATTTCAAACCCTTGCCTACCTATTGTTTCTTTTATTATAGCTTCCAAACCTTATACATAATCTCCTAATATACACACTATCAAACCCAACACTTCATCTGGATAGTTTTGTAACACAATATATTTTTTTTCTTCCCCAGAGCTGTCCTTAAAATTTACTATATGATTTAAAAGAGTAATTTCTTTGTTCGAGTTCCTGACTATGTAACCCTTGTTTATCAAATCAGACTCATCAAGACAAATGTGTACATTTTTTGAATTTATTGGGTTGCCGTCTGTATCAAAACTGATATGATGCTTAGTAGCTAGCCCAGCGGTTCGTACAGACATATTGCCCGTAGGGGTAAACAAACTAATCTCTTCTTGAAACCCTCCTTTTAATATGAACCTTTTAGCGTCTGCCTTAGCGGCTTGTAAAATATTCCCAGACACTTAGTTTTTCTTTTGAGGAGTAGACTTGTTAGTGTGTTTAGCCTGAGAGCCGAACCTTTTTATATAACCCTTTTTTTCCAACTCCTCAATGTTCCCGACTAAATCATTTAAACCAACTATTTCTCCACGTTTGGCAATTTTCCCGTTTTTTAACTGATGAGCAAGCACTTTTATTAAAAACATTTTTATATTTTTTTTATTTCAAAATTGATTCCATAAAGCCCTGTTTCTTTTACAGAGCTTGTCGATGAATTAAATAACTCTAGCTGTCCAAACTCTGTCTACGCTTATGGGTACTACTAATGGCGCAGACGCTATTCTAAACCAATGGGCTCGATATTTTTTATCTATAAAATCATCAATATGAAATTCCGCCTCTTTGACAGACGAAAATTTGGAGTCATCGGTCATACCTGGTATTCCAGCATATGCAGTTTTCCCTACAAAATCTCGTGGTAATAATATTACAGAATTAGAATCAACATAATTACTCTTTGAACCATCACTATTGTTGTAATGCCCGTGATAAGTCCACAAATCTATATTCCCGTTTGTTGTGCTTAACCTTCCGTGAAAAGCCAACCCTGTTTTGTTGCTGAATTTAGTTGTTCCGATTTCTAAAACATTAAACCTTCTAATGTCTGCCTTTTCTTTAATAGAAACATTATTCATTAAAACTCCCAAAACTTCTTCACCCATTATTAAATCAAATTCTACCGAAGAAGAATTCCCTTCCTCTCTTATAAACTTTATTCCTTCGGATAATTTTTTTAGCGGATCAGACTTTTCGGAAGACCATTTTTCATCTCCATTTAAAACAATCATTGATTCCTTCTTTCTCTTGAAGTCTATGTCATCTCCATTTTTAAGTTTAACAACCCCTTTGTGAAAAACTTCTGACCGTTGTTTTTCGATTGCTCTTTGTATCTTGTGTTTTAGCCTATTTAACTTTTCAGACGCGTTTTTAATCATACTAAAAGCTTGACTTTGAGTAGGATTGTTTCCATCTCTAAATGTAACATCATAATATTGAGCTTGCGTAAAGTCATACTGCTCCTCATAAAAAGGCGGCACATAAAGTTTTTCTTTAAAATGACTAAACGTATTGACCTTGCCGCCTTTGTTTCTCTGTACATCTTCGGCTATTAACTTAAGACTTCTCTCTACTTCTATTCGTATTGCATAATCAGCTGTGGTTTCTGACGGAAACCAAGAGGATAACCCTAATTGAGGTGCCGTCTCGTCACTAAACCTACTTATAACTCTACTTGTGATTGCTGCTCTATGTTGTGTTAAGCTTATCATTTTAATTTTCTATTTTAGTATGTTCTACCGCTCCTTCTAAATCGAACCCTAGCCCTTCTAGCAAATCCCCCACTGTTTTGCCCCCCACTAAGGTGTGTAATGTTACTTCTTCTGGCAACACTAGTAAATCTTTATTAACTACTCCCGAGTGACAAAAGGTAATATTTGCCGTTTCATTTGGCGTAATAATTAAACTATAATCGGTACTAACTACTCCAATTGTATTAATCAGTGTATCTCCTGATATTGCAGGAACTACTTGTGTGCCATTTTCCGTATCTCTTATTAATAATGTTCCGGGCTTTAACAATATATCTTTCTTCGTTTTATTAATAAAAACAGCTTCACTAAATCTATTGTTAAACAAGAATATGTGAGTATGTGAATATTGTACTGTACTCTGGTTTCTTGTGTTTACGGTCTGTTCGATATTTATCATTATTCTTTTCCTTTTATTTTATTTTCTGATCTACAGGAGCATAAAAACTATCTACCTCGCCTTGATCTTTTGTACCCATTTGAGACTCGGAGGTTGTTAAGTCCTTTGCTGAATCTGCTTCTATTTTTTTTAATTGATTTTTATTCGTAGCCTCCACCAATAACTCTTCTCTTTGGGTTGCTGAAATTGATTCGCCGCTTTTTATCCCTTTTTTAACCGTGTCCATATTCGTTTCAGCGTGTGCCATCCAAGCACCAACCCTGTCTTTTTCTGCCTGAATACCCGCATTAAAAATGCTATTATATGTGTTTGGGTGATTTTGTTTTAATTCTTGTATATCCATTTTATTAGGTTGACTGTTATTACTTTGTTTTGTTTCATTCTTCAAATCCTTGTCTTTATTTAGAGTTAATTCAACTACTTCTGAAAAAGATTTAATACCATCTATAAAAGTTCCAACTCCATCTTTTGCAAAGACAGTATGCCCATTATCAAAACTTGACCCTTTTAGTTGCGGTCTATTAGTTAGTACTAACTGTATAAATCTTTGATTAATTGGCTTTAAAACCTCGTCAGTTATCAGGTTGTAATTATCATCATTTAAAGCTTCTTCATACCATTTGTTTTTATGTGTCGACGAAGGCGCATAAAGGCGGATTCTTTTAATGCCATTTTTGTCTTCTGTATTTGCTTTACTCCCTTCAAATTGAATCATAGTACCGACCGACCCCACAATGCTCATTTCAGATGCAGCATAAATTGTAGTGCAGGCTGATAAAATCCCATACGCTGCTGATGCAGCAGTACCGCCTTTTTTTACGTGTCCGTGTACTGGCTTTGTTTTTTTTATCTCTAAAATTGTATCGGTCATTATCTCAACTGCCGCCGAAGAACCACCGCCTGAATCACTAGTGACAATAAAAGATTCAATTCTTTTGTCTTTTGCCATTCGCAGCATAGTTGCAGAAACATAATCCATTCCGTAAGACGATTCGCCACCAGACACAGTTATTGGACCATCTATATTTATTATCCCAATTCCTTGAAAATTGTCATTGTTATCTAACTGGCGAACCTGCGTTATTAACCGCCCCTCACTGCTTGTTAAAATTTGGGGGGTATTATATTTAGTTTCTGGAAGCTCCATACGAACACCGCTTTGAATAGAGCTCAATAACCCCATCAATATTGGTAATGTAGTTTGATCCACACACCAAGGAGTTATTCCGTAAATTTCTTTCGCTAATCCGTAATTTATCATAGTATTAAACCAAACCTTATTAGATTTGTCCAAAACTACCTATACGTTACTCAAATAAATTGTAGGTAAGAATACTATTTAATAAGTTTCATATCCCAAGCATATCCACAAAATCAGACCAATCTAAATTTTTTAATTTTGGTTCTGACTTTACAATAATATCTAAATATATATACACCGCTGCTAAATTGTAAATTCTTACATCCCAAAAGTGGTTTAAACTATTATTGCTTCTTTTTTCCCATTTAAAACCAACAGTTGTACCGTTTTTTATATCCTCAACTCTTTTTTCACCTTCATAATGTATAAAGTAATTGTTTAAAGTATATTTTCCTTGCTCTGGTTGTGGAAAATTCATAAATCCTTCGGGCTGATACCCATCAGCTCCTTTAACAGATTTTATCATGTTTGAAAGCTTGTCTTTTAATTGGTTTACTTCTAAAATATATAAATTATTGTTCTCTCTTGATTGACGAACAGGTTTTGTGTCTTTTTGTAATGATCTATAAGAATTTTCAACCGATCCTTTTACCCCTACAATAAGAATATCATTAATGGAATCAATAAACTCATTAGCTAATCTTGTAAAAAAACCAGTATCTACAACAGTTATAGCTACATTTTTTGTCGTTCCTGATTCACATACCCAATCTTTTCGCATAATGGTTTCAAATTCTGACCATACACTATTTGGGTGGTGATGGTGATACGTCCATTTTTCACGATCTCCATCTGTTTGTTTTTCAATTGTCGTTTTGTCTCGGTTTCTTTTAAACGTTCCAATACTTCCGTGATCTACAGAGTATGTTACGCCTTTTTGAGAATGCGCTACTAATTCCCAATCTAAACGTACATCTTCATTGTTATGTTCCATTATTCCATTTAGATCACAAGCTAAGGTTAACATTACAATTTCTCCGTTTCCATCTTCTTTACAGGTTTCATCAGGCACAATACTAGGAGAGTAGTTTCGTGTGTTTTTCATTAAGTCAGTAACCCGTGGTGTTTCTCCTTTTTCTCTGTAAGCCTGTCCTAGTCTAACGTTTTTAAAAGTTTTTAACTTTCCTATGTCTATAATTCCACTTGGAGGACAAGCCTCAAGCCATTCGTGTACTAAATCCACCCAAGACACAAATCCTAATGGTAAGATTATGGCGTTAATATGATAACTCTTATAAAAGGGGCGTAAGGGTTTGGCGGTTGGTATCCATTTGCCATTGGTGTTAAGTTTACATTTTTGCTTTTCGTAAATTTTACCATCACATTTTTGACATCTATAGTGTACACTTTTTTCGTCCAATATCCCCTTTTCATCCACGATGTATTGTATTCCTGCATAACTACCTGATTCTGTTTCAATTCTCCATTCTACAGGAATGTATGTTTGACAGTGCGGACACTCCCAGTGCCATTTTCTTTTGTCTCCCATTTCATAAACGGGTAAAATATTGGAGGTTTGTTCAATTTTAGGGGTGGAGATGTAAAATTTTTTAGCCACATTACCATAAGAGGTACATCGCCCTTCAATTAATTTACGAATACTTCCTTCTTCTTTATCCACAAGCGGTGCGGCTTCCCAATCATCAGCAAAAATATATTTTACTGAAAACTGACGCATTTTATTTGGATTGTTTGTCCCTTCCGCTATTAATTGCCCTCCTGCAAATTCTTTATAGTGGGTAGTGTCTCCTGTTCTTGCATTTTTCTTTTTTATAGCGTTCGGTCTAATTAAATGACTAATTCCGCTACTTTGTATAATAGGGTCTAATCTTGTTTCTATAGAATTTTTAACCAGTCCTTTGTCTCCTGCCATAAACAAAATTGGTGCAGGTTCTTGCGCTATTATCCAGCATATACCCGGAATAATAACCCCTTGTGTTACTCCACATTGTGCGCATTTCATAACCGCTATCATTTCTGTAGAATTTGTAGCGCTTAGATTATCTATAATTTCACGAGTATAAGGGCTTCTTTCGTATTTAAAATAGCCTTGGTATCTAGATATATCAGAACCCAAGTAAACATTTTCCTCTGTCCATTCAGAAGGCAACTGTCTATCTACTTGATAGTCGTAAATAGCATCTTGTATTTTTGAAAAGGTTTCTTGTAATATTTTTTCGTAATTATCCATGTTTATTTTTTTTCGCCTCTACTCCTCGTTGTTGCATATTCGTTTATTGCAGCTTCTATGTCTTGTTTTGACTTTTTATTGGTAGTAGAAACAATTCTCTTTACTGATTCTCGCATTTTTTTAGTCATATCTGTTATAGAATCTCTATCCCCTCCTAGTATTTCTGAATATTCAGATGCTATATTGGTGCATTCATTTTCAAAAGTTTTAAATATATGCTGCATATTTACCGATAGAATTTTTTGAATCAGCTCTACAGGTGCCAATTGACCCAGAATTTTTTCTATCTGCAACTGCTTCAGTTCTACATCTCGTTCCGTTTTGTCTATCTCTGCCAATTTTTTTCGCTGGTCTAACTTGGTAAACGAATCCTCTTTATGGGATTTTGGCGCAGACTTTGTTTGCGGAACATGCTCAATTGGACTAGGGACTTCTTTAGGCGAAGACTGTTCTTGTACGGGTTCTTCTTTTTCTGTCAATACTGAAAAATTAAGCCCTTTTCCTTTCGTTTGCTTTTCTATGTATATTTTGTTAAGCTCATACTCGGTATCAACATAGCCATCGGTCTTAAATACTTTTCTTCTTGAAAAATGCTGTTTTAGTGTGTTGTAACTTACTCCTACCGCTAACGCAAATTCCTTAGGTTTTATAAACATTTGGTTACATATAAAGGTTACAGGTTAATACTCTGTTTTTTAACTGGTTAAATATCATTTTAACAGTGTAACCTTTTAGGGTTACACCTCTGGTTACACCTCTTAAATAAGGGTAACGTGTTTACAAATCGCCGTGCGCAACTCATTCCGTAAAACATTGATAAACAATACAGTACCTTATTACTACTGCGTTAAAACCATTGTTTATAGTTGTGACAACCATTACTTAATTACTGTTTTGACACGAAATAATAACCTAAAAACCGATCTTGACTATTGCTTCTCAATCTCTTCTGTTATCGACTCCTTAGTAGTGCCTAACACAATGCATATCTTATCGATTATCTTGTTAATCTTAGCTTTTGCATCTTTCCTTTGGTAGCCCATTATACGAGCTTTGTATAACGTGTGTAGTGTTGATTCGTATTCACATTCATCTGGGTATCTTGCCTCCATTAACATTGCTAATTGATTTATGTTTTTAATGGGTGTTTTGTTCTCTACTATTCTTTTTGCATCTGCCATAATAATAGCGTTGTCTAACTTGATCTTAATTATTCCTGTTGTCTTCATTATTCTGTGTCAATTTTTCTTATTTTTATAATTATTACTACTCTAAAGTATCGCTACAAGTTCCATTTTTTAGGTTTTGTCTAATTTTTTACGGGGGTTAGACCAAAAAAGTACCGCTTAAAGGTTTTTGTTTCTTTCAATTGCTTCTAGCAGCTCTTTATTTTGTTGCCCTAACTGGTTTATTCTTTCTTCTTGATTCATTATGCTGACTGTTGGGCTTGTAAATTGTAATTATACTCTGGGTAGCAGGCTCTAAATACGTTTATGTTGTATAGGTTTTGATAACCAAATCTTGGGCTTTCTGCTTTCTTTATAGTGTAGCCCATTTCTTGGCTCTTTCTTTTTAGTATTCGCCAATTGAAGTTGTTTTCTTTTAGATTGTTGTGTTGGACCACCTTGGTAATAGATACCCAGTCAAACATGCTTTCTAATGCTTTTTTTAAATTGGTATTGGTTAATAGTAATTGTTCTTTTTCTTCCGTGTTTATTAATATTAACTTTATAAGCTCAAGTTTAGATAGATTAGGTAATATTCTCTTCATTTTACGATTCTGATCTATAAGACGATTCATTATTTGTTCATTTATATTTGGTAACATATTGATCTGGGCTTATTTGTTCTTTTAGTTTTCCACATTTTTGTGGGAAACTTGATATTCAATACCGTTCGCCACTAGGGCGAAGGTCCTTATCTATGCTTTTCTACTTCTTTGGACTTCTGCTTATAGGTTTTCTATTACTTCAACTAGATAAAACCTACACCACTTGTGTGAGGTTCTTTTGCTTTGTGCTGCAAGCTGATCCAATTGCTCTGCTTTTTTTATTCCTATTTTGTGTGTGAGATTCTTTCGGTATTCTAGTAGATTGCCACCGTTGAAATAATTATCGGATTTGCCTTGTAGGTGTACGTTGTCCTCGTTATACCTTAACTCTGGGTATT
>CAVYIL010000245.1:0-15760 GCA_963768325.1 uncultured Flavobacteriaceae bacterium
GCAATCCTTTACTCTATATTATTAGTTTTATGCTCATTAAACTTAATTCTTTATCTCTTTTGCTATTCACTAAACCTTAATTAATAATTAATCGACTTAATATCTAATAAAGATGAAATAGATAAGCGGAAAAAAAATCTATTTATCACAAAAAGGAAAAGAAATACTTATAAAATTGACTCCTTTATGAAAAATTATTAAGGAAGAGGTAAAAGATATTACATAGTTTGATTCTAGTAATCTGGTAGATCATCTTACCTATTTAGAAAACAAACTCGAAAAAAAAGCATTAATACCGTTTTTCTTATGAATTTACTGCAATAAAATATTCTTTTTTCCTATCTACTTTCAGATAAAAATAAGGCATTTTCTTTTACGGCTAATTCATAAGAAAAATGGTGTTAGTATCCAGCTTAATTATTTTTATAAGATATTTTTTTTCAATAAAATCACATTCCTTCTAATACATCACTCATAGCTTGTGCCTTTATTAGACATTCTTCATATTCTTTTTCAGGATTAGATTTTGCTGTTATTGCACTACCTACTGTATAAGAAATATACCTACGTTCTTCGTTATACAGAATACTTCTGATCACTACACTAAAATCAAAATCACCCTCTGGGGTAAAATAACCAAAAGCTCCGCTGTACAATCCGCGTTTAGACACTTCTAAATTTTCAATAATTTCCATTGCAGAAATTTTAGGTGTTCCTGTCATGCTACCCATCGGGAAAGTTGTTTTGATAACATCTACAGGAGATGTCTTTGCGTCAATTTTAGAAACTATAGTAGATATCATTTGGTGTACTTGTTTAAAAGAATACACCTTACATAATTCCTCCACTACTACGGATCCTTTTATAGCTGTTCTTGATAAGTCATTTCTCACCAAATCTACAATCATTATATTTTCGGATCGCTCTTTAGAATCTTTTTCTAAATTCTTGACTAATTGTATATCATCAACCTTTATTTTTGATCTTCTTGCTGTCCCCTTAATTGGCTGTGATATAATTCGCAATCCTTCTTTTTTTAAATAACGCTCAGGTGATGCAGATGACATATATAACTGATTCATTCTAAAGAAAGCTGCAAAGGGTGGAGAAGAAATTTTATTTAGACGTAAATATGTTTCTAGTGGATTAACACAACTATTCTTTGCATAAAATTCTTGGCAAAAATTAGCTTCATAGATATCGCCTCTATTTATGTGATTAAGAATTTGCTTAACTTTTTGCTTATATTCATCCTTAGTAAGGCGTAGATTTATATTCAATTTCTTATAAGATGAATCATCACAAGAGCTACTATGTGTGCTTAAACCCCCTTCTATCTGAACAAAAGTTTTATGTATTGAATCCATATCTTCTTCCATTTCATCATCAACCATTTTTAAATATTGTATCTCTACACTATTATCTTTGATAAGAAAAATTTTCTTAGGCTGAAAAAAATACAAATCTGGGAAACCCAATTCATCAATATTATTGGATTTTAATTTTTCTATATCATTCTTTAAATCATAAGATAAATATCCAAAAATCCAATCAGCTGTTTGCTCTTGAAACTCCTTCAGTTTATCAAAAGCTTGGCAACTATCCGTTTTAATTAAAGTAAATGCATCAATTGCTAATACCGCATCATAACTAGAATATTTTTGTGGATATGCATTAGAATCTAACCATACAATTTCCTGAAATTGCTGAGCCCACTGTAGTAGTTTAGATTTAAATACGGGTATATTTTCTAAAATATGTTTTTTTACGCTACGCACTAATCCTTAATTTGTTGCGCAAAAGTAGTTAGAACTTCCTTTAATCCCAACAAAAGAGTTTCATCTGTTACCGTATTAGTATCCACAGAAAAATTGGTATAAAATGATGGGAAACTAAAGCTTTCTACAATTTCTCCCCCAAATCTTGGTAAAACACTCTTAGCGTATTCTAAAGAACTTAAACCTCCTCTTTGACCAGGTGATGTGCTCATTAGTAATATTTTTTTACCTTCTAAAAAATTACGATCTAATCTAGATAACCAATCTATTACATTTTTAAAAAACACGCTCCAACTCCCATTATGCTCATTAACAGATATAATCAAAGCATCTGATTCTGATATTTCTTGCTTTAGCCCCATTGTCATACCCGAAAAACCATTTTGTTTCTCCTCATCTTCGCTATAGACGGGCATAGGATAATTTAGCAATTTAATAACTTTTGTTTCATGTTCTAATATTTCAGAAGCAACAAACTCTACTAATTTATGATTGATAGAGTTACTACTATTGGAACCTGCAAAGGCAAGAATTTTTTTCATTTTTATTCTAATTTTATAAGCAAATGTAACTAAAATGTATACAGTTATAAAATTAGGCTACCTTTGTAACTTTAAAAAATAGAATCAATTGACTTTTCGAGATTTAAATTTAAGTAATCAACTTATTAACGCCCTAGACGATTTAGGGTTTGAGACACCTACACCTATTCAGGAGCAAGCTTTTTCTGTGGTAATGTCTGGTAAAGATGTTGTAGGTATTGCACAAACAGGTACGGGTAAAACGTATGCTTATATGTTACCTATTTTAAGAATGCTTAAGTATTCGGCACAAGAAAACCCACGAGTTTTAGTATTAGTACCAACTAGAGAACTTGTTGTACAAGTAGTAGATGAGATTGAAAAACTATCGACATACCTTAATTCGCGAATTACGGGTGTTTATGGAGGAACTAATATCAATACCCAAAAACAAATTGTTGCTGATGGATTGGATATTATTGTTGCAACTCCTGGGCGTCTGTATGATTTAGCAGTTAGTAGAGTGCTACAATTAAAATCTATCCAAAAGGTAGTTATTGATGAAGTAGATGTTATGCTAGACTTAGGATTTAGACATCAATTAATGAATATTTTTGATATTCTGCCAAAACAACGTCAAAATATTATGTTTTCTGCTACAATGACTGACGAAGTGGATCAAATGATTTCTGAAACTTTCATTAAACCAGAAAAAATATCTATAGCCAAGAGTGGAACACCTCTAGAAAACATCAAACAATATGGATATAGACTCCCTAACTTTTACACTAAAGTTAATCTATTAAAACATTTACTATCCGATAAAGAAACCTTTCATAAAACGTTAATTTTTGTTGGATTTAAAAAAATTGCAGATCGATTATTCGAACAATTAGAAAACTCTTTTGCTGATGAAATGTGCATTATACACTCTAACAAGACTCAGAATTACCGATTACGAAGTATAGAACAGTTCAGAAAAGGAGAGAACCGAATCCTTATAGCTACAGATGTAATGGCTAGAGGATTGGATATTGAAAATGTGAGTCAGGTTATTAACCTTGACACCCCTGAATATCCAGAAAATTATATGCACCGTATCGGTAGAACTGGTCGTGCAGAAAAGGAAGGCGTTTCGTTTGTATTAACTTCCGAAAAAGAACAAGATTACCTTGATGCGATTGAGAATCTGATGGAAATGAAAATCGAACAACTCGATATACCTGATGAAGTAGAAATTTCTAAAGAACTTACTCCAGAAGAGCGTCCAAAGATTCTGGAAATCAATAATCCTCATAAACGACCTAATGATGAAGATGCTGGAGATGCTTTTCATGAAAAGAAGGAAAAAAATAGAAAAGTAAATCTAGGTGGTTCCTATAAACGTGAAATCAAAAAGAAATATAAAAAACCAAAAACTAAAGGAGATAAAACGTATAATCTAAAGAACAAGAACCGAAAAAAATAAAACATATTTAAAGAAATTTAAAACATGGCTTCAATTTTCGGACATGCATTAGCTGCATATGCTTTTGGCAAAAGTTTTTCTAAAGAAATTACTACATATCGATTTTGGATATTAGGGATTTCTTGTGCTATTCTACCCGATTTAGATGTAGTTAGTTTTTTATTCGGTATTCCTTATGAAAGCTTTTGGGGACATAGAGGGTTTTCGCATTCTTTGGTTTTTTCTATACTACTCGGTTTTCTGGTTTCAGTTATTTTTTACACTAAAAAAAAATATTCTATCCAAACAAGAATGTTATTAATGCTATATTTCACAATCTGTACAGCTTCTCATGGAATTCTAGATGCCATGACTACAGGAGGATTAGGTGTAGCTTTCTTATCTCCTTTTGATACTACTCGCTACTTTTTTTCATGGCGACCAATTCAAGTTTCCCCAATTGGAGTAAGCAATTTTTTTAGTAAATGGGGAATAAAAGTAGTCTTAAGCGAACTAGTTTGGATCGGAACACCATGTTTCATTTATATATTTGTACTCTGGCTTATCAGAAAAAATAAAAAACAACTTTAAAAGTAAATACTACCCATTGTTCTCTGGATTCCTCATATTTATCCAGTATAAAATAGAAAATATACTATGCGAGAATTTAAAAATACCTCCTCTAAAAATAAGAAATCAAAAGTCACTATTGGTCAAGCCTTTAAAACCATTATTTGGCCTAAGCGTAATTTGGTTCTTATTGGATTACTGCTTATTGTTATCAGTAGATTAGCAAGTTTGGTACTACCTTTAGCTAGTAAATACTTAATGGATGATGTAATTGCTAAAAAAGATTACAAAATGTTTAAAATATTACTAATCAGTGTAGCATTTGCTATCCTGATACAGTCTATAACTTCTTTTCTATTAACACGAGTCTTAAGTGTACAAGCGCAATTTTTAATTTCAGAACTTAGAGCGCAGGTACAGAAAAAAGTACTATCACTACCCATCCATTTTTTTGACAACACGAAATCTGGCGCTTTAGTATCAAGAATTATGAGCGATGTAGAAGGTGTTCGTAATTTAATCGGCACAGGATTAGTTCAATTAGTTGGAGGCACAATCACGGCTATAATATCCTTAGTTTTACTTATTCGTATTAGTCCTTCAATGACTTTATTTGTATTGATACCTGTATCCATATTCGGAATAGTAGCTTTAAAGGCTTTTAAATACATCAGACCTATCTTTAGAACACGTGGTGTCATTAATGCAGAAGTTAAAGGTAGACTAACCGAAACACTTGCAGGTGTACGGGTTATAAAGGGTTTTAATGCAGAAAACCAAGAAAACAAAGCCTTTGAAGAAGGTGTGGATCGTTTATTTCAGAATGTAAAAAAGAGCCTTACTACAACTGCAATTATGACGAGTTCTTCTACTTTTTTATTAGGGATTGCTACTACTGGAATTATGGGGATCGGAGGCTATAAGATTATGATAGATGAGTTAACTATAGGTGATTTTCTATCCTTTACCTTATTACTAGGCTTTATGATTGCTCCTATCGTACAAATGAGTAATATTGGTAGTCAATTTACGGAAGCTCTAGCTGGTCTTAGATCGTACTGAAGAATTAATGAATATGACTCCTGAAGAAGATTTAGATACTAGAACTATCGAATTAGGAGAAATTAAAGGGGATATATCTTTTAATGATGTGTCTTTTTCTTATGAAGAAGGAAAAGAGGTTATAAATCATATTAATTTTGAAGCCTTATCGGGTTCTGTAACAGCTCTTGTAGGTAGTTCTGGATCTGGCAAATCTACTATTGCAGGGCTAGCTGCTACGTTTCTTAATCCTAAATCCGGTCTAATTACTATAGACGGTCAGGATATTTCTAAAGTAAAACTAAGTAGTTATCGTCGAAATCTTGGTGTGGTTTTACAAGATGAATTTCTTTTTGAAGGAACGATAAGAGAGAATATCTTGTTTCCAAGACCTAATGCTACAGAAGAACAATTACAAGAAGCTGTAAAAGCTGCTTATGTTAATGAGTTTACAGATCGTTTTGATGATGGTTTAGACACTTTAATTGGTGAACGTGGTGTAAAATTATCGGGAGGACAAAGACAACGTATTGCTATTGCTCGTGCAATTTTAGCAAATCCTAAAATTATTATTTTAGATGAAGCTACCTCTAACCTTGATACCGAAAGTGAAGCTTTAATTCAGAAAAGTTTATCTCAGTTAATGAAAGGACAGAACTACCTTTGTTATTGCACATAGATTAAGTACAATCAAAAAAGCAGATCAAATTTTAGTAATTGAAGCTGGTCAAATTGCTGAACGTGGTACTCACGATGAATTAATTGGTAAAGAAGGAAGATATTATGAATTGTATACCTATCAAGCAAGAATTTAAAAAAATTATGTTTTCTAATTCTAAAAAATGTCTTTGTTCTCGTGTATTCAATTAATGCCATTCAGATATTTAGCTAAAAGGCTATGAAAATGATGAACGCCTTTTTCTCTTGTTGGCGAGAATCTTCCTGCCTTATAAAATCTAGATTGCAATCCTTTTTGAACACCTTCTACCACAAATTCATCCTCTCTCTCTACCTTATCCAATAAAGCCCCTGCACCAGCATTAAGCTTAGTTTCATCATATACATAGGTTATAAAAGAGACTTTTGTTTTATCTATAGTCATCGGTTTCACTATGTTTATAGACAAACCCCACGGATAAAAATTAAACATCATATTAGGAAATATCCAATAATAATAAGCAGCTACATTTTTTCCATAATCTATGTGTCCTTCAGGAAGATTAAAAACCTCTTCTTCGCTATCCGAATATCCGATTTGAAGATTTACATGATCATATAACTCTGTAACATAACTTCCGTAGTCTAAAACAGAATTTAAATCCTCATGAACAAATGGTATATGAAATCCTTCTAAATAATTATCACAATATAGTGCCCAATGACAATTAATTATATAATCTTTATTTAAAGATTCTTCTAATTTAAATTCATTTAAAGGCAAAAAACCTATTCTTTCTTGCATTATATCTAATACTTCTGTAAAATCAAATACTGGATCTAACCCAACAAATAAATGGGCTCCTAATTTTTTAAGAGTAAACTCATACAAACTATCACATGGTCTAGGAAAATTTTTAGCTTCTTTAAATTCAGGCATCCTTTTAAACTGACCATCAAGCCCAAAATTTCTACCATGATACATACAAGTCAAACTTTTAGCAATACCTGGATTATGTATAACTATATTTCCTCTATGTGTGCATACATTAGTAAAGCATTTTACTTGGTTTTTCTTATCCCGTACAATCAATAAAGGCTCTGTTAAAAATTTATCTAATAACACAAATGGATACACACTTTCGGTAAAAGAAACTAAATTATTTTCCTCACCAATCCAATGCCATGATTTAACAAAAACCTCCTCTTTTAATCTTTCAAATACTTCTTGACTTTTATAAAATTGTGCGGGCAAAGTTTCTGCTTTTGCTATATCTGAATGTATGTAAAATGTTTCCAATTTATTTTTCATTTATTTCTCTTTAACCAAACATAAAAAAGAATCCCTATAAACCGCTAAAGTTGAAGGTAATAAAAACACTCCTGAGCCAATCCTATTTCCTGTGACTAATGCTGTACTTGGAATCAATTCAGTTTTTCTTAGAATTATTAATAATAATTTTTGTTTAATATATTATTGCTTATTTAATAGACAGTGTACCGTACATTATAAATTCTTTCAAATTTTAAAAATTACAGATATGACTCCCCAAAAGTATATCTTTTATTCAAAATAAAAAGATATTTTTTCCCCTATTACAAAACAAAGACTCATTACTATATTAATATCTATCATAAATAATAACTAATAATTCAATAATAAACACTGAGTAAATAGACTAAATAATACATATTTGCTAAATAAACTAAACTTTATTTGTTTTGGCATAGTATTTGTAATTTAGGAAATAACCAAATTTAAAAAATTATGATAAAAGTAAATTTAATATTATTAGTAGTAGCGTTTACAATTAGTAGTATTGCAAATGCAGCAAATAAATCATCAGATTTTAAAGATGAAAATCTATCTAATGAAATTAAAGAGTTATTAAAAAGTCCGTCTTTTAAAATCGACGATGAATTATTAGCTAGTGTAACTTTTACATTAAATAACAAAAAAGAAATTGTTGTACTATCTGTAGATTCTGGAAATGAAATGATAGAAAATTATATTAAATCTCGTTTAAATTACAAAAAAGTAGGTGCCAAAATTAATTCGAATATCAAAACATACACTATGCCAGTGAGAATAGTTGAAAAATAAGATAAGTTATATTTTTTAACTAGAACTCTCGAATTAATCATTCGAGAGTTTTTTTATTCCTATAATACCATTTTTCTTATGAATTTACTGTAAAAGAAAATCCCTTATTTTTTTATATCTGCGATAGAGAAAAATCAAGCATAGCAGCGCTACGGTTTGTTTTTATCTGGAAGCAAATAGGAAAAAGAATGTTTTATTGCAGTAAATTCATAAGAAAAACGGTATAAACCACTTCAATATATAAATAAGCCAAAAACATCGAATTCTAATTAAATCATTACGAATACTAAAACTTACCATGCTAACAGATATTATGTAACTATATTTGAACAACTAAAACAAACTCATTTAACATATATTTATATCATACTCAACTTATTATTATTATTTATGTGTTATTTTAATAAAAATAAAAATTTCGGTAAAGCCGAAGCTAGAATCAACGGGGAAAAAGATTTCCTTTTTATTACTCCGTGAAAAGGTTTCAGTAAATTAACTTCGCCTAACTAACGAAGATGCCGAACTTTTTTTAAAAGATAGTTTCTTTTTTAAGATGATTTTGAAAAAAAAAATTGATAAAAAAGTAAAAGATTAGTTTAAGAAAATAAAGCCCCAAATTTTTTTCGATACACTGAGCTATCTATTTAGAAGATCCACAAATTATTGTGGATCTTCTATTTTATGTACTATTCCTATTTTTTCCCATGGTTAATTCATAACTAATAGCCCGATTACTTAATCAGTTAGTCAATAATTAAAGGTTTACACTAATCAATCGTAGTTAATGGATTATCACTACATTTGTTTATTAATCAACCACTAACGCTTATGCTCTCTTATCTTAAACTCATAAAATTTAACAATTTGGTTATAATTGCTTTAGCTCAGATTTGTATTAAATATGGTCTTTTAGAACCATTTGATATTCAAATAACATTAAATGGTTTTGGAATTGGTCTTTTAATTATTTCGACATTTGCAATTGCTGCATCTGGTAATATTATTATTGAAATTTATAACCAAGAAAACTCTACTAAAAACGAATTATTACTCGGGTCTATCCCAGAAAAAACCGCTAACAAATTATTTATCCTACTTAATGTTATCGGAGTCCTTATAGGTTTTTATTTAGCTAATCTAATAGGAAAACCAGGGTTTGTAGGATTATTTATCATTGTATCAGGCATATTCTATATGTATGCTTCCTATCTAAAGGAAATTGTAATCCTCAAAAATATTACCATCTCTATATTAATGGCTCTAAGTTTGATAGTTATAGGGGTTTTTGATTTAATACCTGCTATTACTGACTACAATAGAACATCACATACCATTTTTTTTTTAATCATATTGGATTATGCAATTTTTGCCTTTATGATTACAATGCTACGAGAAATGCTCAAAGACTGCCTAACGGTGGATAATGATTTTAATAATGGTCTAAAAACTATACCTGTAATTTTAGGAAAAAAAAGAACTGTAAAACTAATCAGTAGCTTGACCATTATCCCCATAATAGCTACAATATATTATCTATACACTTATCTTTTTTTCTAACACCATAGCTGTTATATTTGCACTTATTCTTATTGTAGCCCCGCTCCTCTACTTTACATTCAAAAGTTGGAATGCAGAAACCAACAAACATTATAAGGAGTTGTGTTTAATTCTAAAAATAATATTATTAGTTACTGCACTATCCTTATTATCTTATCCATTTATTCTAAAATAAAATATGTTAAAAGAATTGCTAAAAAACCGAAATATAATTCTAGCCTCTGGATCCCCCAGAAGACAACAGTTTTTTAAAGACATGAACCTAGACTTTACGGTTCAACTAAATGAAGTCGAAGAAATTTATCCTGAAAACCTAAAAGCGGAAGAAATCACCGATTATCTTGCTATTCTCAAAGCTAATGCTTTTCCTAAATTACAGCCCAATGATATACTAATTACTAGTGATACCATTGTGTGGCATCAAAACAAGGCTTTAGGCAAACCTCAAGATTTAGAAGATGCTAAAAACATGATTCGTTCCTTATCTGGGGATACTCACATGGTTATAACTTCTGTTTGTTTTAAAACGAACAACCAAATAAAGGTTAAAAACCAAATAACTAATGTTACCTTTAAGCTGCTTACAGACAAAGAAATCGAATATTATGTTAATATATACAAACCTCTAGACAAGGCTGGATCATACGGAATTCAGGAATGGATTGGATTGATCGGAATTACTAATATGAATGGTACGTATGTTAATGTTGTGGGGCTTCCTACGCAGCTTGTTTATGAAACCTTATTAGAATTTGTAGAATCTTAAAAACTTTTATTTAATAGTAGTATACAGATTCCTAATATTGAAATGATTTAACAACAAATCACATACACCATAAAAACAACAACAAACACGAAGTACTTAGAAATAGTATAGAGCTTAGGAACTAATCCATACATTTGCAATCATACGATTAAAAATAATAAAACGAATAGGTTGCATACTTTAATAGCTAAGACTTAAATTTATTCGTTTAAAATAAACAACAAAATCAATTATATAATATGAAACTTTCAGAATCAGAAATACAAGAACAGCTTAAAAATCTTGAAGGATGGGAATATCTAGATAACGCCATTCACACCACCTTTGAGTTTAATAATTTTAAAGATGCTTTTTCTGTTATGACTCGAATTTCTTTTGAAGCAGAAGCGCAGCAACATCATCCGGACTGGACTAACGTGTACAATAAATTACAGATAAGTTTATCAACTCATGATGCTGGAGGAGTAACTAATAAAGATCTAAAACTTGCTAAAACCATTGATGATATCATTGAAGGAGACGCATAAATTCCGTAAAATAGAGTTTGCTAAAAAAATACATTCTACTTATTTTTGTTTTTAGATATATAAAATTAGACTATGGGAAGAGCTTTTGAATTTAGAAAGGCACGTAAAATGAAACGTTGGTCAGCAATGGCTAAAGCATTTACTAGGATAGGTAAAGATATAGTAATGGCAGTAAAAGAAGGTGGACCTGATCCTAGTTCTAACTCTCGACTAAGAGCTGTGATCCAGAATGCCAAAGCTGTGAACATGCCTAAAGATAATGTAGAAAGAGCTATTAAAAAAGCATCGGATAAAGATCAAGGGAATTATAAAGAAGTCCTTTTTGAAGGATATGCTCCACATGGTATTGCGATCTTAGTAGAAACCGCTACAGATAACAATAATAGAACCGTTGCTAATATCAGATCATACTTTAATAAATGCGATGGTAACCTCGGCACATCAGGATCTGTAGAGTTTATGTTTGATCACACTTGTAACTTTAGAATTAATGGCGAAGGTATTGATCCTGAAGAAATGGAATTAGAATTAATTGATTTTGGCGCCGAAGAAGTATTCCAAGATGAGGATGGTATATTAATCTATGCTCCGTTTGAAAGTTTTGGTGCTATACAAAAAGAATTAGAAAATCGTAAAATCGAAATTTTATCTTCTGGTTTTGAGAGAATTCCTCAAGTAACTAAAAAACTCACTCCCGAACAAGTTACAGACGTTGATAAATTACTGGAAAAAATTGAAGAGGACGAGGATGTCCAAAATGTTTATCATACAATGGAAGAGTAGTTGTTTATATAACACCATTTTCTAAAAATATTGGTTACTAATTAGCAAACATTATTTTATCTATTATTAACCAATATTTTTTTCTGAAAAAGTGGTTTAAACTTTTTTGATTCTGGCGAAAAATAATTGTTTTTTACTCAATTGAGGTGTTTTTTGCACTTCATAGCAGCACTACGAGGTAATAAAAAGACGAAAATTTAGTAAATAAAGAACAATTTTATAGCGAATTGAAAAAAGTTTAAAACCACTTCATTTAAACAATGAGATTGCATACCTAGATAAAATACTAAATTACTATTAAAAACAAACTACTTTTAACTACGTATTTATTGTTTTTTATTAACTACTTACTACTTTCGTGGCATGAATTCTAAATCAATCGCATACGGTATCCTAAGAGCAGTAACAATCATTACTGGGGTTCTTATATTACTCGGATTTTTATATAAAATAAAATCCATATTACTATATATAGCTTTTGCTTCCGTTATATCTTTAATGGGACGTCCTTTAGTTTTATTTCTAAAAAAAAGACTAAAATTTAAAAACTCTCTTGCTGTTATTTTTACTTTACTAATAACAATTGGTCTAGTCATTAGCATATTTATGTTATTTGTTCCTATTATAACAGAGCAAGGACAACTACTTAGTAAAATAAATATAAGTGAAATTACCACTAACCTAGATAAACTTAATCAAGATGTTAGTGACTATTTTAATGTAGAAAAACTTAATTTAGTAGAATTGATCAAAAAATCTGACTTAATGCAGTATTTTGATTTTACCTCTATTTCTAATCTAATTAATTCTTTTTTAAGTGGTTTTGGAGCTATATTAATGGGCTTGTTTTCTGTTTTGTTTATATCTTTTTTCTTACTAAAAGACAGCCTTTTACTAGAAAATAGTTTATTGGTTTTTGTAAAAAAAGGAAAAGAGAACAAAATTCAAGAAACATTTACTAAAATTAAAGACTTACTATCTCGTTATTTTGTTGGATTATTATTACAAGTTACCATCCTTTTTATACTATATGCTATTATATTACTAATCTTTAAAGTTCACAACCCTATTACCGTAGCGTTAATTGCCGCTATACTTAATTTAATACCATATGTAGGACCTTTATTTGGTGGGGTAATTGTATTAATGCTTACCATTACAAGCAACCTTGGTTTAGATTTTTCTACTATAATTTTACCAAAAGTAACGTATGTACTATCTGGATATTTAATTGTACAATTAATCGATAATTTTCTAAACCAGCCCTTAATATTCGGGAATAGTGTAAAATCCCACCCATTAGAAATTTTTCTTGCCATTCTTGTTTTTGGATCTCTTTTTGGTATCGGAGGCTTAATAGTAGCTGTCCCCTTTTACACAGCTATTAAAGTAATCGCTAAAGAATTTTTGTCCGAATATAAAATCGTGAAATCACTTACTAAAGATTTATAATTTTATACATTCATTAAAATGAATCCTTTAGTACTACATTCCGAAGTTCAGGATTACATATTCGAAAAATCGAATACACCTGTAGATCTAAATAAATTAATATTATCAGGTAGCCCATTTAAGGATATTACTATTCAGGAATTAGCTCAGCAAATTAATGGTAGACTAAAAGCTAAATATAAATTACCCAGTTGGTTTGCTCTACAAGGTATTTATTATCCTCCATCACTTAATTTAGAACAAACTTCTTCTGAAGAAACTGCTATTTATAAAAGTAATTTAGTAAAAGGAGAAAATCTCATTGACTTAACTGGTGGTTTTGGTATTGATGATTATTATTTTTCTAAAAAAATCAAAAAAATCATTCATTGCGAACTTAATATTAAGCTTAGTGAGATTGCTACTCATAATTTTAAGAAACTTAATACCACTAATATTACCACTATTCAGGGAGATAGTATTGCTATACTAAAAAATCACACTGCTGTAGACTGGATTTATATCGACCCTTCTAGACGACACGATAGTAAGGGTAAAGTATTTTTTTTAGAAGATTGTATACCTAATGTACCTAGCAACTTAGATTTATTTTTTTCTAAAAGCAATTATATTTTAATAAAAACATCTCCACTTTTAGACATCGATGCTGGCATAAAATCCTTGTCCCACGTTAAAGAAATTCATGTTATAGCACTCCATAATGAGGTAAAAGAATTAGTTTGGGTACTCGACAAAACGTATAATGGAAATATTTATACCCATACCATTAATCTACAGAAAAATCAAAATCAGCTATTTTCATTTCTATTACAAAATGAAAATTCTCTTATCCCAGATTATTCTTCTCCACTTACCTATCTATATGAACCAAATGCTGCTATCTTAAAAAGTGGTGGATTTTGCAGTGTTGCCAAAAAATATGCTTTAAAAAAATTACACGCTAACTCACATCTATACACCTCTGATCAAAAAATTGATTTTCCAGGTAGAAAATTTGAGATAATTTCAGTAATTCCATATCAAAAAAAAGCATTCAAAAAACACTCTTTTAGTAAAGCAAATATTACTACTCGTAACTTTACTGAGTCCGTTAGTGAAATCCGAAAAAAATTTAAAATCAAAGATGGTGGAGATCAGTATTTATTTTTTACTACCGACTATAACAATAACAAAATTATACTAAATTGCAAAAAAACATAACCTATAATCCACTAAACACTTGCCATTTATATATTTTTACACTTAAACATAATTAGTCTGTGAAAAAACTTAGTGAATCAGAACTCAAATCATTTTTGGATGAAAAAGCTGCCTTTTATGAACAACCTAAATTTATAGAAACTGACCCTATACAGATACCTCATCTTTTTACTAAAAAAGAGGATATAGAAATCTCTGGCTTTCTTACCGCTACAATTTCTTGGGGTAATCGAAAAAGTATTCTAACCAATGCTCATAAATTAATAAATCTACTAGGTAATTCTCCTTATGATTTTGTAATGGATCATACAGATGACCACTTAGATGAATTAGAAGGTTTTGTACACCGCACCTTTAACAGTATTGATCTTTCTTATTTTATAAAAGCCTTAAAAAACATCTATACCACTTATGGAGACATGGAGGCTTTTTTTACACCATTTCATCAAGAAAAAGATTTACAAAATGCAATCCATAACTTCAAAAAAGAATTTTTTAGTTTACCGCACCAGACTAGAACAGAAAAACATGTTAGTGATCCCCATAAAAACTCTGCCGCAAAACGTATCAATATGTTTCTTAGATGGATGGTTAGAGACGCTAAAGCGGGTGTGGATTTAGGAATATGGAAAACCCTATCCCCTGCCCAATTATCCTGTCCGTTAGATGTTCATTCGGGTAATGTAGCACGAAAGTTAAGCCTCTTAAAAAGAAAACAAAACGACGGTAAAGCACTTGTAGAATTAAATAATAGCTTGCGCCTTTTTGATCCTACTGATCCCGTAAAATATGATTTTGCATTGTTTGGTCTTGGCGTTTTTGAAAAATTCTAAATTATACTTCTTTTTTTACTCCCTTTCAGAAACCACTACATAAATAGCTTATTATTAAATATTTACTATTAATTTAGGTTAAATATTTGATTTATTATCGTATATTTACTAATCGTACTTGCTTCTTTAATAAGAATGTAAAAAATTAAATCATGGATACCTCAAAAAGTTTAATTACTAAAATCAGTGAATTAATCACTAATATCGAAACTAATTATCCAGAAATATATTCTTTTATAGATGAGCAACCTGTTACAATTCCTACTGATAATCATCCAGATATGAATGATGAAGTTCTGAATGACTATTTAGAAAGCTTAAAACAATTGCTTGCACATCATTTAGATACCCATCCTGAAAATCCATAAAGGAAATTAAAAATAACTATAGTTTTTTATTACATTTTATCTTAGATCATCAGCATATTTAAAAATAGCAGGCAAACCTCCTGTATGCCAAAAAAGAACATTTGAACCAAGTTTTATTTTCTTTTCTTTCAAACAATTTAGCATACCATTAAAGCT